>JAGVME010000152.1 GCA_020053945.1 Gammaproteobacteria bacterium | reverse complement strand
GGTCGCGGCCTTGGGCAACAGCGGCCTGGGCGTTTTTGACCTTCGGTGTCGCGCTGGGGAGCTGGTGGGCGTATTACGAGTTAGGCTGGGGCGGCTGGTGGTTCTGGGATCCGGTCGAAAACGCCTCATTCATGCCATGGCTGGTGGGTACCGCGCTGATCCATTCGCTGGCGGTAACGGAAAAACGCGGCAGCTTCAAGAGCTGGACGGTGCTGCTGGCGATTGTGGCCTTCTCGCTCAGCCTGCTCGGCACCTTCCTGGTACGTTCCGGCGTACTCACCTCCGTGCATTCGTTTGCCAGTGATCCCGAGCGTGGGGTATTTATTCTAGGCTTTTTAGTGATAACGATCGGCGGCTCGCTGGCACTGTATGCGTGGCGCGCGCCTAAGATAGGTTTGGGGGGCAACTTCGATCTGGTGTCCCGCGAGTCGTTGTTGTTGGGCAATAATGTACTGTTTATGGCGGCTGCCGGTACGGTGCTGTTGGGTACGTTGTATCCACTGTTCCTTGATGCCCTGGATATGGGCAAAATCTCGGTGGGCCCGCCCTATTTTGATAGCGTATTTCTGCCGTTGATGGCTCCGGCGATGTTTTTGATGGGTCTTGGCCCCCTCGCGCGCTGGAAGAAGGCCAGTTTGCCTGAAATGGCCGTACGTCTGCGCTGGGCGTTTGCGGTGAGTGCTGCCACGGCAATTATATTGCCGTTTGTGATGGGAGAGTGGTTTCCGCTGGTGAGCCTGGGGTTGTTAATGGCCGCCTGGATTATCACCACCACCGTGCAAAGCATTTGGCAGCGCGTGGGCAAGTCGCAGGGTTCTGCCGCGCTGGGGTCCAGGTTGGCGGGACAGTCGCGTAGTTATTACGGCATGATGCTGGCGCATGTAGGCGTGGCGATTTTCATTATTGGCGTCACACTGGTCAAAGGCTATGAGGTGGAAACGGACGTGCGCATGAGTGTCGGCGACACGACGGCTATAGGCGGCTACGTGTTTCGCTTTGATGGCGTGGTGGACATTGATGGGCCGAATTACACCGCCAGTCGCGGCTACATCCATGTCAGCAAAAACGGCAAGGAAGAAGGCGTGATGCACCCGGAAAAGCGCCACTATCAGGTGCAGAACATGCCCATGACCGAAGCGGCGATTGATACCGGCCTGCTGCGTGATTTATATGTCTCGTTGGGTGAGCCAGTGAGTGACGGCGCGTGGAGTGTACGCATCTATTACAAACCGTTTGTTGACTGGATCTGGGCGGGCGCTTTCTTTATGGGTCTGGGTGGTTTTCTCGCGGTGTCCGACCGTCGTTATCGGGTCAAAGCGCGCAAGACCGCCGAGGATGGATCGGCGGGTGTGGACAAAGCGTCTCCACAACCTGCGCCCAAATTGGCAACGCAGATGGAGAGTAAACCCTGATGTTGCGTTTTTTAGTGCCGCTGGGCATTTTTGCTGCACTGGTGGCGTTTTTGTGGGTGGGTTTGGGGAAAGATCCTAGCCTGGTGCCATCGCCACTCATCGGTAAGCCCGCGCCAGCGTTTCGCGTGGCGCAATTACATGACGCCAATAGCCAGATTGGCAACGCTGATATGCTGGGTAAGGTCTGGCTGTTGAATGTGTGGGCGTCGTGGTGTGCTTCCTGTCGTCACGAACACCCGTTGTTCATGGAGTTGGCGCGCGCGCGTTTGGTGCCTATCTATGGACTTAACTATAAAGACAAGCGTGAAGACGGCGTGAATTGGTTGAGCCAGCTGGGCGACCCGTATGTGGTCAGCGCCTTTGATGAGGATGGTCGTGTGGGTATTGATTATGGCGTGTATGGTGTACCGGAGACTTATGTCATCGACCGCCAGGGCATTATCCGATACAAACACGTGGGGCCAGTGACGATGGAAGCGCTGCAAACCAAGATCCTGCCTTTAGTGAAGGAGCTTGAAAAAATATGAAACAATTGTTGGTAACCTTATTTTTGGGAACCCTGCTATGGGCAAACACCCCGCTGGCCGTGGCCGGTGAAGCTCAGCTTGTGGCGGAAGATCCCGTGCTGGAAAAACGCGTTATGGCGTTAGCTGAAGAGCTGCGTTGTCTGAAGTGCCAGAACAATACGCTGGCAGACTCGCCCTCCGAACTGGCGCACGACTTGCTCCGTGAAATACGTACTTTAATGCAGTCCGGCAAGACCGATGCCGAGGTGGTAGCTTATCTGGTGGAGCGTTATGGCGAGTATGTGCGTTTTCGTCCGTCGATGAACCAAACCACGGCTTTGCTGTGGTTTGGTCCCCTGATTTTGCTCGTGGGGGGCGCGATCGTATTGTTGATTGTCATGGTGCGTCGGCGCAAGCGCATTGCGGCATCTACGCCGCTGTCTGATGCGGAGCGTACACGCGTCGCCATGTTGTTGAATAACAGAACCAATAATGGTGAGAGAGAGACTGGGGCATGACTGTATTTTGGATTGTGGCGGCGTGTTTTATTATCGCCGCATTGTTGTTTGCCGTGCCGCCGTTATTGCAACGTACCGACGCCCGGATTGATAAAGGTATTGATAAGCATAACCCTGATAAAGAAAACCATAATAGGGAAAAAGGGCAACCCGCCGCGCGTTCGGCGATTAACGCCACAATTTATCAGGATCAGCTCGCCGAGCTGGAAAATGACCTGCGCAATGATATGGTGCAGCCTGAGCAATATGCCCAGGCGCGCCGTGAGCTAGAGCGACGTTTGCTGGACGATGTCACGATTGAGGCAGCAGAAGCTGTTGCGGCTGACGCGCCCGCCACGCCGCCAGCCGCGGGGCGTAACCGTGTAGCGGCGATAGTGGTGGGCATTATGGTGCCGCTGTTCACCGTGTTGGTGTATCTCAAGATTGGTAACCCAGAGGTGATGTCGCCGCAAACCGAAATGGCCAGTGTCGGTGCTGAGGCAGGTGCGGCGGGCGAGCAGGGGGGGCAGCGTCATTCCGATGCACCCGCGCAGATTCAGAAAATGGTGGACGCCCTGGTGGAACGGCTGCGTGCCAATCCGCAGGATGCGGAAGGCTGGGCCGTGTTAGGGCGTTCATTCTATGCCTTGGGTCGTCATGCGGAAGCGGCTGATGCTTTCTCCAAGGCGACGGAGCTGGTGCCAAATGATGCGCAATTATTGGCTGATTACGCTGACGCAATGGCGATGGCCAATGGCGAGCGGTTGGATGAGCGGTCGATCGCATTAATACGCCGCGCCGTGCAGGCTGACCCCAACAACCAAAAAGCCTTGTGGCTGGGCGGCACCGCCGAATTCGAGTCCGGTAACTTTGCCGGCGCGGTGAAATATTGGGAACACTTGTTAAAGCTGTTGCCGCCGAATTCCGAAGTGTCACAAACCATGGCGGCCAACATCGAAGAAGCGCGCGGCCTGGCATCGGGCAATCCGAATTCCTCAAGCAGTTTCCCCACAATGAATAGCGATGCTCCCCTTGCTGCGGCCAGCGGTGGCGCTACTGGCAGTGGTGCGACCGTAGCGGGCACCGTAACCATTACGCCCACATTGGCGGGCAAAATTGCACCTACTGACACCGTGTTTATTTTTGCCCGTGCCGCGCAAGGCCCACGCATGCCATTGGCCATCCTGCGTGCCCAGGCTAAGGATTTACCATTGACCTTCTCGCTTGACGATACCATGGCGGCCATGCCCACCATGAAGTTATCGAGCGCTGCTGAAGTGATTGTTGGCGCGCGCATTTCCAAATCAGGCGATGCCATGCCCCGTGCCGGAGATCTGCAAGGCAGCAGTACGGTGGTGAAAGTGGGAAGCACAGGCGTGAATATCACGATCGACTCAGTGGCACCGTGATTTTATGGGAATCGCTACGCCCACGCCCGCCAGAATAAAGAGGGGCTTGGCTTTTTAAGCAAAAATTCATGATAAACCCATTCACGGATTCCGCAGGCTTATTGTGAACCTTCTGCTACGTCTGGGGATGCTGCTGGCGCCGCTGCTGTTGTGGGGTTGCGAAGCCAGCACGGGCGTTGGTAATAACGCCCAGCTATCCGCTTTAACCGTGGGGCAGGTCGTTCCCGATATTCCCTTGACTGGACTGGACGGTAGCAAAACGACACTTGCGGCTTACCGTGGCAAACTGGTGGTGCTCAATGCCTGGGCGACATGGTGCCCGCCGTGCAGGCGGGAAATGCCCAGCCTGGAGCGTTTGAGCAAAGCATTGGGCACCGAATATTTTGCGGTGCTGGGAGTGTCAGTAGATGAGCATGAACTTGGGGTGCGTGAATATCTCAACGATAAGGCGGTGACATTTCCCGCTTTTATTGATAAAGACCTTAAGGTGGTGCGCGATACCTTGGGCATCAAAATTTATCCTACCACATTACTCATCGCGTCCGATGGCACACTGATCGGTGCTATGGTAGGCCCGCGTGATTGGGATGCACCGGCCATGATCCAGTTGCTGAATAACGCTAGGCAAGGCGCGCCAGTCAATGTAGACGCCATTCCCGTCAGCCGTTTTTAGCAAGACACTTCAAACGTCCGCCCAGCGACTTCTTTGCCTATCCTCCTCCATAATTTTTCGTACGATGCGCTGCAACGCCCAATTTCAAGCCCGAGCAGGGTTATGCTAATCACCTGAATTCCTTTACGTCCTCTGTGGTTTAACTGCTTTTTTAGGATTACGCGCGCGATATGCGCATGGCGGGTAGGCAGGCCTCAACCGACTCCAACTAAGGCGCCACAATAGGGCATGAAATCCCTTTTTGCATTACAAGTGCGCGGGATTTTGCGGGGATTCCGTGCCATTATTCCGCCATCTTTGCAACAAAATAAACAAAAACAAAAACATAAACAGATTACAGGCGGATGGCACAGGGTTTGCTCCTTTAAGTTGTGCGGCACCTTTGTTTTACGGGATGTAATGGAATCACAGTGGAAGGTGCGGTGTTACATTCACATAGGAGTAATTGCCATGAACTACTTTGAACTCACTGAAAACATCAGCAAGACCGATGAAACGCTAAGGATACTCAGTGGCGCGGCATTGTTGTTGGTTACCCCTACAGCCATTGCGGTAGGCAGCCCTCCTGGCCTCTTGCCAATGATTGCGTTCTACTTGGTCCTGACAGGCATTATGAAATGGGATCCAGTTGGTTATGTTATTGAAATCGTATTGCGGATCCTTGAACCCGTGTTTACACACAGTGATCCTGCCCAAAAAACTTAATATTACCTCTTCCTCCCCAAGGCTTGGAACAGGCCACCTTTTCTGCAAGCGATGACCTGTTCCCCTATTTTAATCAATATCCCGCCGCTCGCCTGGAAGAGCGCCAACGAAGGTGCCCGCCTACTCCTGATGCGGTGGGACAACACCATGGGGTTTCAAAAGGGGAGAAGCGCAGCTCTTCCTTTTGGTCGCCGCCGCGGTTTCATGCCGCGACGAGCGAAATCCAAATTATCTTGAAAAAACGCCTTATTCACCCTTTTGATTTGTTATCTGCTGTATCCTTTCACTACTGTCCGGTTGATGTCATGCTGATCGGCTGAAAAGCCAGTGTTGACGGTGGTTTAGAGCGACTTATAGGTGTCCACGATTTGAATCTCAGATTGGGTATTTGCGATCATTCCGGGTTTGACAAACCTGGAGTGCAGTATGAACGTAGGCAAGACGCTGTTTGCGCAAGTCATGGAGTACGTTCCGTGGAAGACCTTCGGACGCATCATCGACCGACACGCCGGAGATGCGTTCGTTAGCACCTTGGACTGCGCCGATTTGTTTCGCGTGATGGCGTTCTCGCACTCGACTTGATCTGACACCACTTGAAAAAGTGAGGGTTACCGGTTTAGATAGAAGGGCGAGCTTTCATTTAAACCTACTGAAGAGGTAACCCTCATGTTACATACTACTGAAAAAGTGATTAAACACAAGGTCGGACTGTTGAATCTGGCTCGGGAACTGGGGAATAGGCCGGATTTATCAGCAAACCTTTGTCGACACCTACAGCAAAGTCGCCTTGGCCAAGCTGTACACCACCAAAACCCCGATTACCGCCGCCGACCTGCTCAATGACCAGGCGCTGCCGTTTTTCGAGGCGCAGGACTTACCGATGTTGCGGATCTTGACCGACCGGGGCACGGAGTATTGTGGCAAGGCCGAACAGCACGACTATGAACCCTACCTGGCACTCAATGACATTGGGCACACCAAAACCCGCGCGGCCTCGCCACAAACCAATGGCATCTGCGAACGGTTTCATAAAACCCTTCTGCAGGAGTTTTATCAGATGGCTTTCCGTAAACAACTCTACACGGACATCCCGATGTTGCAGCAGGACCTTGACGACTGGATGAAATACTATAATCATGACAGTACCCATCAGGGTAAGATGTGTTGTGGCCATACCCCCATGGCAACATTGGAAGACGGCAAACGAATCTGGCAGGAAAATAAATTAGGTTAAGCTTGACCTGACAGTCACTGCGAAAAAACCGGTAACTGTCAGATTAAGTCTGGACTTCTACATCGGTGGAACGGTGCGACCCGCTACGCCAGCGCGGGATTTGGCTGGGGTAGCGCCACGTGCCGTGGAATCACCAGATTTTTTCTGGTGGATGCGGTGGTCTCAGACAGACCTTACGCTGTAGCCTTTCCCCTCCCTTTCCGCCACGCGCACCTTGGAAAGCCTATGCGAAAACGCGCGCTAGTCCACGCGCACCGTCAACACCTCTTCTATTGAAGTCTTTCTCTGCCAGGCCAGCATCAATGCCTGCTCGGTAATGCGTGTCATACCCTGCTCAATGGCTTTGTGGGTGACTTCAGATGCGGATTTACCTTGACTGACCATGAGCGCGATTTCGGGGGTGACAGGCAATAATTCGCATACCGTAGTACGGCCATGGTAACCAATCTGGTTGCAGGCCTGGCATCCTTTGCCACGATAAAATATATCGGAAGCGGCAAGTTTAAATAAGCTGCGTACTGCCGGGCTGATCTCTTCTTCGCGCAAGCACTTTGGGCAATTCAACCGCACCAGGCGTTGTGAAATCACCCCCAGCAACGTCGAACCCAATAAATAAGGTTCTATGCCCATTTCAGTCAGCCGCGTAATCGTGCCTGCGGCCGTATTGGTGTGCAAGGTGCTAAATACCAGATGCCCGGTTAAGGCGGCTTTGTTGGCGATGCGCGCCGTTTCTTCATCGCGGATTTCACCTACCATGATGACATCAGGATCATGGCGTAAAAAATTCCTTAATACCTTGGCAAACGTATAGCCACGGTCTGAAGCGACTTGCACTTGCTCAATGCCTTCCATGTCATATTCCACGGGATCTTCTACGGTGAGGATGTGCGGATCCCTTTTTTTAACTTCGTTAAGCAACGCATACAGGGTGGTGGATTTTCCTGAGCCTGTAGGACCCGTCACTAAAAACAAACCGTGCGGTTTTGATACCAGGTCTTTAAGGATAGCGACTTCCTTATCTTGTATTCCCAGCTTTTCCAGCGGTTTCAATCCCGCCTCTTTATCAAGAATACGGATAACGACGCTTTCACCGCATACGGTAGGAATGACGGAGATGCGCAAATCAATGCTTTTTCCGCCGCGCAGCATACGCGCATGGCCATCTTGCGGTAAGCGCCGTTCAGAAATATCCATCTCACCCGTGATTTTTATGCGGCTGACAAGCGGCGCCAATAATGACTTGCTGATTGTTTGTGAGTAATGCATTTTACCGTCGACACGGTAATACACATTCACACGATCCGTCTCAGGGCGGATATTGATATCAGACGCGCCACGCACTATACCTTGCGATACAATGGCGTTAAGGAGCCTGACAATGGGTTTTTTATGCGCCTCTTGCTCAATGATATGCGTGGCTTCATTCGCTTTTGCATGTGCGCGAATGGGATCCATTTGCATATCTTCCAGCGCTTCGTTTTCATCAAACGTGCCATAGTGTTTATGCACCGCCATGCTGATATCCTGGGCTGAGGCTTTCACGGCCTCAATATTCATCTTGGTGTTAAACCGCAAGATATCCATCACTTTGTGATCCATGGGATCTTCCAAAGCAACGATTAATTTCCCCCCAATCTCGGCCAAGGGGCAAACGTTAAGTTGCAGGGCAAGCTCGGCGGATAATTTACTTATGGTATGTGCAGCCGCCTGGAAATCTTGTAATTTCACAAAGGGGATGCCAAGTTTCCGGGCCATGGCGATATCCACTTGCTCCAGTGTCACTACGCCCTTTTCAATCAACAGTTGTCCCAGATGTTTTCCCGGCAGGGTACGTTGTTTGGCGAGGGCAGCGTCCAACTGTTCCTGGCTGATCAAATGATCCTCCAGCAGAATTTGCCCTAAACGTTGATCGGGTAAATTTTTGTGCGAGTGTAAAACGGCATGTATATCTTGGGCATTTTTAACTGTTATGCGTTGCATGGCACCGACCTTCATATTTTATGGATTACTTTTACGTCTAGCAGGCGGTTGTAAATCTCATTTTCAACAGCCTGAAGCAAAGTGAAAGTCACACTTTTCACTTTGCGGGTTGAAAAAGCCCATGGAAGGGCTTTTTCAACAACCTGCTAGTGGAGCTACCGTATGTCGGTATTTTTGACGCAACATTCATCATTTTTTCCCTGATGTTGAGTCAAATGTTTGACAATTAGCCAAAATTCTTTGCCCCACTCCGCTTCCAGCGCAAAATCCAAAGCTAAAGCACGCTGAAAAATTCTCTCCTTATTCCCTATGTCGGCATTTTCCACGAAAAAATAAGTTGGCATAGTTATCGCATATACCTCTAACATCAAGGAGGCAATCCCATGAGAATTGAGCAGTCCGCAACGCGTGATTTTACTTATCCGGATTTAGCGCGCGCCATTCCGGTATGGCCCACCGAGGCCATTACGGTCGCGGCTAAGCAACCGGTTTCAGATGAAAGTTTACGTATCACGCGGGCGCTGCAAACCACGCTTGATACGGAAGAGCTCCTGGAAACGTTTTATAAAGAAATCAAAAAACTTATTTCATATAGCGGGCTTTCCTACAGCAATATCCCACAGGGAATTGAATATACGGTCGGCAAGGCCGCGCCCCATGCCTGCGCCTACCATCTGGTGATCGCGGGCGAATCCCTGGGCGAATTGCGCTTTACCCGCCGCAAGAAATTCACTGATCAAGAAACCATGGTCATTGAGTATCTGATGTGCAGCCTGGTTTATCCGTTACGTAATACTTTAATGTATAAACACGCCCTGCAAATGGCGCTGAAAGATCCCCTCACCGGCGTGAATAACCGCGTAGCGATGGATTCCACCTTGCAACGTGAAGTGGAACTGGCAAACCGCTATGGCACGCCATTATCGCTGATCGCGCTTGACGTTGACCGCTTCAAGCGCATTAATGATACTTATGGCCATGCGAATGGGGACCGGGTATTGAAATCCGTTGCCAGTGCGGCGGTCTCCAGCATCCGTAGCACAGACATTATTTTCCGCTTTGGTGGCGAAGAATTCATTATCCTCTTGAGCAATACCGCGGAAGAAGGCGCCCTGTGCCTCGCGGAACGCATTCGTCAACGTATACAAGCGGGAAAATACATGTGCAACGAGGCCATGATTTCCGCTACGGCAAGCTTAGGGGTCGCTTGCCTGAACAAGGGTGAAAATGTCCACTCGCTGTTTTCACGTGCCGACCAAGCCCTTTATCGCGCCAAATCTGAAGGGCGTAATTGCGTAAAACTGGCGTGACACAGTATATGGCGCAAGAAAACGACCTATTTTCCTGAAATTTTCTAATCGCGGTTTACCCGAAGCCACCGCTGATTGATGGCCAAATGCAGTGCACTTCCGCAACTTGAAAATGGCACACCATTATCTGGTAATATAAGCGGGCGGTATGGTGCCCATTTGCGTATCGTACCCTTCACCGTTTATTCCACCAAGGAAAGGATAATGGAAACCAAGCCCCCGTTGCCGCCATTTACACTTGAAACCGCGCAGCAAAAAATCCAGGCCGCTGAAGATGCATGGAATACACGTGATCCTGGACGGGTATCGCTTGCTTACACTCCCGACTCAGAATGGCGGAACCGTTCCGAATTTTTATCAGGGCGTACCGCCATTAAAATCTTCCTGAAAAATAAATGGGAAAGGGAGCTTGATTATCGGCTCAAAAAAGAGCTGTGGTGTTTCATGGAAAACCGTATTGCCGTGCGTTTTGAATATGAGTGGCATGATCAATCCGGCCAGTGGTTCCGCTCTTATGGCAATGAAAACTGGGAGTTCGCCGAAAATGGCTTGATGCGCTACCGCTTCGCCAGCATCAATGATATTTCCATTAAAGCCACGGAACGTAAATTCCTGTGGGAGAGAAAAGCTTAGCCGCGTTTCCAGGCATGGTACCGTTCAACCCACGCAAGCAAGCGCTGTGGCACATGCGCGCGCTTCCATTCACCTGCCGCATATTTATTGGCTTCGGCAAGCGTAGGATAGGTATGGATGGTACCGAGAATTTTATTCAGTCCCAACCCATGCCGCATGGCCAGCACAAACTCCGCCAACAAGTCACCGGCATGCTCGCCCACGATGGTCACACCGAGGATCCGGTCTTTGCCGGGGACAGTGAGCACCTTTACAAAACCATGCGCAACACTGTCGGCGATGGCGCGGTCAAGATCATTTAATTCATAGCGGGTCACCTCGTAAGGAATGCCTTTAGCCCTGGCTTCCTGCTCGTTTAAGCCCACGCGCGCCACTTCAGGATCAATGAAAGTGGCCCAGGGCGCCACGGAATAATCCACTTTGAATTTTTTGAGCCCGCCAAACAGCGCATTCACTGCCGCGTACCATGCCTGGTGGGCGGCAATATGCGTTAACTGATATGGCCCCGCCACATCACCGGCGGCGAAAATATTAGGGTAAAGTGTTTCCAGGAATTCATTGGTGATGACGGTGCGCTGGGTTGGAATCCCCAACTCTTCCAGGCCATAGCCGGTAAGCCGGGCGGCGCGGCCAACCGCACATAGCAATACATCAAACCCAATGCGTTGTTCCATTCCATTATGTTCAACCACAAGAATCTTGCCGTCATTATTTTTTTCGCAACGCAACCCCTTATGCCCAGTCAGCACGGTTACACCATCGGCTTCGAGTACGGCGCGCGCCAGCGCTGACACTTCTTCATCTTCACGGATCATGATGCGCGCACCCGACTCCACCAGTACCACCCGCGAACCAAGCCGGGCAAAACTTTGCGCCAGCTCGCAGCCAATCGGCCCACCACCCAACACTAACAGGCGCGGTGGGGCAACATCCAGCTTGGAGAATTCCTCCCATAACGTATCGCTGGTGACATAACCCACTTCTTCAATGCCCGGCAAAGGAGGGATCAGTGGCCGCGCACCGGTGGCGATGACGATGCTGCGTGTGGTTAAGCGGCGTGTGCCGCCTTCATTCAGCGCGATTTCTACCGTCCAAGGATCAATTATTTTTGCGTAACCCTGTAAAACCTCCACCCCTAACTTTGTATAACGCTCAATACTGTCATGCGGCTCCACATTGCGGATAACTTCGTGTATGCGCGCCATCACCGCGTTGAAACTGAAACGTGGGGATGTACGCTCCAGCCCATAACGGTCAGCCGTCGCCATCTGATGCGCAAGCTTGGCGCTTTTGATGAGCGCCTTACTTGGCACACAACCATAATTCAGGCAATCACCCCCCATCTTGTGCGCTTCAATCAGCGTGACTTTGGCCTTGACCGCCGCCGCAATGTAAGCAGTGACTAATCCGGCGGCGCCGCCACCGATCACAATCAGGTTACAGTCAAATGCCCGGGGTCGCTTCCAGTGGCTTTTTCGCGCATACACACGGCGCTTTTGAACCCAGTGGATCGCGCGTTTGGCGGCCAAGGGGAACACGCCGAGCAAAGCGAAAGACAACAACAATCCCGGCGAAACAATATCGGACAGGCTATCAATTTGCGCGAGCTGTGTGCCTGCATTGACATACACCAGCGTACCCGCCAGCATACCCACCTGGCTCACCCAATAAAAAGTAACCGTGCGGATGGATGTCAGCCCCATCAACAGATTGATCAGAAAAAACGGAAACACCGGCACCAGCCGCAACGTAAAAAGATAGAGCGCGCCTTCCCGCGCCATACCATCATTAATGGCGCTGAGCTTGTCGCCGAAACGGCGCTGGATACCCGCGCGGAGCACATGGCGTGATGCCAGAAACGCGGCGGTAGCGCCGATACTCGACGCGAAGGATATTAAAACAATACCGGCCCACAAACCGAACAATGCGCCCCCCGCCAAGGTCATGATCACCGCGCCCGGCAACGACAATGCCGTAACCAGGATATACACCACAAAAAATCCCGCCGCCACCAACCAGGGTGACTGCGCTTGCAGCGCCGCAAATTGGCTGTGGCTTGCCTTGAGTGCCTCGAGTGTCAGGTAATCGCCCAGGTCAAAACTAAAAAACAACCCGATGCCGATGGCAAACAGCACGATAATGATAATTTTTTTCATGTGCCTACTTTGCAGGTAAAAAATATGCCAGGGCTTTTCGTTAGAGACTGTGAGGGAATGCCACAATGCGCCTTCCGCGAGATATTGCATAGGCTCGTAACCCAGGATCTATTGATTCTCGTCTAATGCTCATCGTGAGGGAGTTGCCCGCTCTAAAGTAGGATGCCATTCTTAGTCGAAAAAATTCCCCCAGCCTTACAAAGAATTCCATTATGACCCCACACCCATTGCAGCAAACAATCCCTATCCAGGCGTATACTTTGTTATGCATCCGCTTCCAAAAAAGATTAAATTTATCCTAATTTCACCTTATATACCAATAAATTGGGATGTTCGTGAAAGAGTTTGGGTGAAAATAGCCATGTATTCCCTGGGGCGTCTTATTGAAAGCCGGTTTATAGCTTTGCAAAAAATTGGCATGGTTTCGCACTGGCTATTATATGGAAACCCAAGCATTTCCTTGATGTATACCGGTTCGCTAGTTTCCTCCCACGGGAGTCCGGATTTTGTCCCGGCAACACGCTGGCTCATTTGGAGTTTGAGGTCCACCGGATTCAGTGTCGATGTTGCGGCAGGTGAAACGGGAATGACTCCACCTCGCGTCGGAACCCCGGCGCCCAAGGCGATAGGCATAGACGAAATCTCGACCGGCTTGAATAAACTTGGTTTTAGCGTATAGCGTGGGCGAATCGTGTTCCAATACTGTTCTGTTTTGCCTTGTGGTAAGCTTGTAGGATTGCTTGCCACTTATCCAAGATGCTCAGATAAAGCTAAAGTGATTGGGGTGTATAAGCGGACAATAGTGGATTGTAGGACTTGCAGTTTAATATTTTACTGGCAATTAGTGCTGAATATAGTCAACATTGAAGAGTAAAACGCCCGTTTAACAACTAGGCGTCATGGATCGCATGACCCATAATATATTGATTAAAAAATCTACAGGAGATTGCCATGCTGCAACATCGCTTATCTATGGCCTTGATCACTGCGGCGCTGCTGTTGGGAAACGCGGTGGTAGCGTATGCCGCTGACCCCGGTAAGGGCGCGAAAATTTATGCTACGCATTGTTCAGGATGTCATGGTGAGGGTGGCGTGAGCAATATGCCCGGTACGCCGGATTTTTCGCGGCGCGAGCGATTATTTCAGCCGGACATGGTATTGCTGGCAAGCATCCGTGATGGCGTGAGCGTCATGCCTGCCTATAAGGGTTTGCTCAGCGACCAGGAAATGCTGGATGTGATTGCTTATTTAAGAACCTTGACCTCGTTGAACCCGTTGCGCTGATGGTTTTATTTTTTCATTGGGTTGCGCGTTTTCATGCCCGGTTTCCTGGCGGTGCGCGCCAACCGGTTTTGGGTGTTGTTTTGTGCCTGACCTTGGCCGTGTCCGCCTGCTCTGACGCGAAAGATGTTGCGCCACCTCCCAGCAAGGCAGCGCCAGTGGCCCTACCTCCGATGGCGGGGAAGGATTCGTTGCGCGTGCTGGAAACCTTTGGCGTGGGGGAGGGGGTGTATGTGCGCGCGCTGGAGGTTGAACCGGCCAAAAACAGCATGTGGGTAGCGACCTCCATCGGCGTGCATGAGGTGGATCTGACGACTCGCGATGTACGGAACACCTTTACCCGCGAAGATGGACTGGCCAATGAATACGCCTTTGACATTATGGTCGACAGCCAAAGCAACAAATGGTTTGGCACCAATGGCGGCGGTGCGTCACGTTACCGTGACGGCAAGTGGAAAACTTTTTTCCCAATGCACGGCCTGGCGGATTACTGGGTGTATTCTTTTGGTGAACAGCGGGACGGCACGGTATGGATCGGCACCTGGTATGGCGTCAATCGTGTCGATGCCAAAACCGGCAAGTTTGATACCTATGTCAAAGAGTTGGTGAACGAATGGGTGTATGGCATTGGTGTGGATGCGCAGGACCGGGTGTGGTTTGGCACCGAAGGTGGCGTGTCCATGTTTGATGGCAAAACCTGGCAGGCCTGGACGCATAAAGAAGGGTTGGGCGCGCCCAACCTCGATAACCTGCCCGCCAGCCCCAATACGGGGTTAGGTACGCGTTCGCGGCATGATCTGGGTGTATTGATGGACGGCAAGCCCACCTACAATCCTAACTATGTGTTTTGCATTCATGTCGGTGCCGATATTAATTCGGGCCATAAAAATTTTGGCACTGTGTGGGCAGGGACATGGGGCGGCGGGGTGAGCCGTTTTGATGGCAAGCAATGGACAAATTACACCGTCAAAGATGGCTTGGCGAGTAATATGGTATTCAGCATCGCCGAGGACAAACAAGGCGTATTATGGTTTGGCACGGACCAAGGTTTGACGCGTTACGATGGCAAAACTTGGCGCACTTTTACCCGGCGCGATGGTCTAATCAATGACGGTGTGTATGCTGTTAAAGTTGCCCCCAATGGCGACATCTGGGTGGGAACCCGTGGAGGTGTGGCGCGTATCGGCATGCCTGACAAAAGCGCCCGTGCCAACGTAAAACCGTCGCTATCCACAGCGCCCTGAAGCGGAGATGATTGAAGGTGAAATTGGATTATAAAGGTTGGGCGATTATTGTGCTGGCGGCGGGAGCCGTGGCAGGCGGTGGCGGCTATATGTTGGGCGTGGGGCAGAAACCGTCCGATGCCGCTGTATCGGTTGCCAGCATAAATGAAAACGAAAACAGCAATGGCCCCATTAACAGCGCTGTTGCAGCGTCCACCCACCCTTCCATGGCGGGTGCCAAAGGCGCAGGCAATGGCAAGTTTACGCATTTTCGTGTGGGTAATCGCAATGTCAAAGGCATGTATGCGGACGGCAACATTATCTGGATCGGCACCTCGGGCGGGGTGATCCGCTATGATGTCGAGTCCGATAATTTCCGGATTTTTGACAATAAAACCAAAGGCCTGTTGTCGAATGGTATTTTTCATGTAAGCAAACTGGGCGATAAGATTGTGGCCGGTACTTATGGGGGCGGCCTGTCGGTGTATGACCCGAAAACGGACCAATGGAAAAATCTGAATATCCCTGACGGCTTGGCAGACCAGTTCGTCTACGACGTGCAAAAAGTAGCGAATGGCGATGTGTGGATCGCCACTTGGTCGGGCGTGAACCGGGTGCGCGGCGGTGCGCTCGAAGATGCTTCGAAGTGGGATACCTTTACCGTCGAGAGCACCCAGCGGGGTCTGCCCAATCCCTGGGTGTATGGGCTGGAAGAAGGTAAAAATGGTGAGATGTGGTTTGCCACAGAAGAAGGTTTGGCGCGCTATCAGGATGGTAAATGGCAGAACTGGCAACATGAAGAAGGCTTGGGCGCGCCGCTGGAAGCTGTGAAGGACGCGATCCAATTTACCAACGATCCCGCTAAATCATCGTCACATCATGCCCAGCAAAAGACCGAGCAAGGTTTACAGGATGTGAATGTGGCGTACAATCCCAATTACATTATTTCACTCAAGGTTGATCGTCAGGGTATAGTATGGTGCGGTACTTGGGGAGGTGGCTTGGCGCGTTTTGACGGCAAAACCTGGCGCAACTTTACAACCGCAGATGGCTTGCCCGCCAATCATATTTTCATGCTGTACCTGGATCCGCAAGGCAAGCTATGGGCGGGCACCAACCGCGGGCTGGCGCGATTGAATGATGATGGTAAAAGTTTTACCGTCATGACCACCGCCGATGGATTATATGCGGACAATGTGTTTTCCATGGCGAATGCCGCCGATGGCAGTTTATGGATTGGCAGCTTCGGGGGTGTAGCCCATCTGATAGCGCAGCGTTAAATGAAAACGCAGCGTTAAACGCATTCCTATAATGTATAGGGTAGGGTTGTTTCGGCCATAGGGGACACCCGATACGGTTCCCATGATGATAAGAAAAAATTATGCCAGTCCGCCGCAGTGGAGGGGGAGGGTAGGCAATGTCCGGCGGCGGATATCCAGGGGCACGGCGGTTCCTTGCGTCGTAACCGTTTCCCATGCATTCGCGTATCCCTGCGCGGTGTACGGAAGCACCAGAAAAATTGTCAGTAAGCCAGTGTCCGTCGGTTTGTTTCAAAGTTTAAGCCACCTGGTTTTCCGCTGCGCCCAAATGTAACGCTTATTTCTTCTCAGGCCCTAATAATTAGCATAATTTAAGGATAGAGGCGCATCTTGTTAATGTCATTCCCCTGCCATGTGCCCAATACTATGGGCGGACATTCGTGAAAAGCCTGGGCCTGCGCCTTGCTTTAGTCATTTCTGGCGTATTGCTCTGCCTGATGTTCGTGGCGGATGTGTGGCTGGAGCGCCAATTAACCAAAGTGATATACGAAGAAGAACGCACACAGGCCGAGACGCATGCCAAGACCCTGCTTGCCAGCCTGCAAACCCTCATGCTCAATGGTCAGGGCACATTGGCCCGCGAATGGCTGGATCGCTTGCACGGGGCTGCCGGTATCGTCGATATCGAAGTATTACGCCGTGACGGCAATGAGGCTTTCAACGATCTTGCCACTGTGGAGCAGGTGAATAACTTTCTGCAGATGCCGCGTTTTCAACGTGAGCCACGACCCCCCCATGATTCTCGGCGTGTATCCACGCCAGCGTTCCAGAAAGCATTGCAAGGTGAGACAACCCTGGAGCGTACCGGTGACAGTTTTACAGTACTGATGCCAATCCCTGTTAAAACCGAGTGCCTGGCATGCCATGGTTATGAGGAGTCACCCTTGCGTGGCGTGCCCAAGCTCTCCCTGTCCATCGCTGACACCGAGACCCGTATTGATAAGATGCGCTACAATTTATGGGCAACATCAATGCTGTTGGTGGTGTTGGTGGGATTGGCCATGTGGATCGCCCTGCGTTTTAGCGTATTGCTTCCCATCGCCAATTTGCGCGATGCGATCGTGCGTGTCGGCCACGGCGAACGCAACACCAAGCTGCCGGTGGTCCATAAGGATGAGCTGGGTGAAGTGGCGCAGGTGTTCAACCGCATGCAAGATGACCTTCAAGATTATGAAGCCCGCATCCGTACGGTGATGGATAACGTGGTGGACGCCATCGTCACCATTGATGCGCGTGGCAATATCGAATCGGTTAACCCTGCGGTAGGAAGAATGTTTGGCTACCTGCCCCATGAACTGATTGGCGAAAATATCAAAATCCTTATGCCCGAGCCGTACCGCAGCATGCACGATGAATATCTGGCGGCCTATCAACGGACCCGAAAAACCAGGATATTAGGCACTAGCCGCGAACTGGTGGCCATACGCAAAGACCACACCATATTTCCCATTGACCTGACGATCAGTGAAATGCGGCTCGGCGGGCATAGCCATTTCATTGGGGTAATGCGCGACATTACCGAACGCAAAGAACAAATGGCCGCGCTTGAGTATCAGGCCTTGCATGATGCATTGACTGATTTGCCGAACCGTACCTTGCTGTCAGACCGCGTTTCCCAGTCCATCTTGCGCGCGCAACGTGAAGGATCGCAACTGGCATTAGTGTTGACGGATCTTGACCGCTTCAAGGAAATCAACGATACCCTCGGCCACCAGAATGGTGATTTGATATTACAGCAAGTTTCAGCGCGGTTGCGTGGGGTGCTGCGCGAGTCTGACACCATTGCCCGCTTGGGGGGGGATGAGTTCGCATTATTGTTGCCCAGCGTGGACATGGGCCAGGCCATAAGCATTGTGCGCAAGCTGGTCTCCACACTGGAGGATCCTGTGCTCATTGATGGGCAGGCTTTGCATGTCAGCGCAAGCTTTGGCATCGCGATGTATCCGGGTCATGGCGAAGATGAAAGCGCGCTGATGCGGCATGCTGATGTGGCCATGTATATCGCCAAACGTGGCAGTTTGGGTTATACGGTTTATGATCCGGCGAAAGACCAGAATAGCCTGCGTAACCTGGCCTTGGTCAGCGAGTTGCGACAAGCCATTGATGGCGGCGAACTGATCCTTTATTACCAGCCGAAAGTATTGTTGTCTACAGGTAAGGTCATTGGGGTAGAAGCGTTGGTCAGGTGGCGCCACCCGCGTTATGGTTTAATGCTCCCCGACAATTTTATTCCGCTTGCCGAACAAACGGGCCTTATTAATCCGCTCACGCAATGGGTGGTCACGGCGGCGCTGGAGCAGTGCCGGCAATGGCAAATGCGGGGGGTGGCCTTAACTATCGCAGTGAATTTATCAGTGCGCAATTTGCTTGATATGCAGTTTGCCGACCAACTCTCTGTGGCGTTGCAGGGTGTGCCACCCGCTGCGCGGCAACTATGCCTGGAAATTACTGAGACGGCCATGATGACCGACCCGATGCGGGCGTTGGCTATCCTGCAGGCGCTGAATGGCATGGGCGTCACGTTGTCCATTGATGATTTTGGCACGGGTTATTCATCGTTGTCGTATATCAAGCAATTACCGGTGAATGAATTAAAAATAGATAAATCATTTGTGATGGGCATGGGAACCAGTGACAATGATGTCGTCATTGTGCGTTCCACCATTGAGCTGGCGCATAATATCGGCTTCAAGGTGGTGGCCGAGGGCGTGGAAGATGAAGCGGCCTATAATAGGCTGATAGGCCTGAACTGTGATATAGCGCAGGGCTATTATATTAGCCAGCCGTTGTTACCTGCGGACATTGAGGTGTGGCTACGCGAATCCCGCTGGCCATTGGATGGGTCTATCGTCTCTGGATAGGATGATCACAGGCAGCACACCAGAGCGAATTCATTTTACGGCGATTTCCAGCGGTTTTAGGTTAAATGACGCTTAAGGCCGTGTTTCCCCGCGCATGCGGGCGAGAATATGTCCGGCCATGCCGGCCGCCAATTCATGTTCGCCCATGAACACCTTTCCGACATTTTCCTTTTGTAGTAATTCAGCTTCTTCTTCATTGTGGGTGCGAAGCACGGCTTCAATCGTTGGGTTAAGTGTGCGGGCGATCTCCACCATTTTGCGCACATGGAATGTATCCGGGGTGGCAATGACCAATAGGCTGGCCCGTGCGATGTGGGCTTGAATCAGCACCGCAGGGTCGGATGCGTCTCCATAGACAGCCGGGGTGTTTTGCGTGCGCAATTGTTCAACCAGTTCACGGTTCTGCTCGGCCACTACATAGGGTATATTCTTTTCGCGGAGCGCTTGGGCGATCCGGCGTCCGACGCGCCCATACCCTACCAGGACAACCTGGCCGGTCAAGAGTGCTTGGTCGACTGACATCGGGAGCGTGGCCAGTGGATCGTCCCTTCGTTCCAGCCGCCGTGCGAGGCGGGATCGTCCACGGACCCAGGTTTGCGCTGGCTCGATGGTGGAGAATACGAAGGAATTAAGCGCGATGGAAATCAGCGCCCCGGCAAGAATCAGGCTTTGGCCCTCCACGGGCAGCAGACCCAGTGCGACACCCAATCCTGCCAGGATGAACGAGAACTCACCGATCTGCGCCAAGCTGGCCGCGACGGTGAGCGCGGTGTTAAGCGGGTAACGGAACGCCAGCACCAGGGCGATAGCGGCAAGGCTTTTACCCATCATGATGATGGACACCACCACCAGCACCTTGAGCGGTTGGTCGATCAGCACCTGCGGATCAAACAACATACCGACCGAGACGAAGAACAGTACCGAAAACGCGTCGCGCAATGGCAGGGATTCGGCGGCGGCGCGGTGGCTGAACTCCGACTCGCGCATCATCAT
>JAGVME010000008.1 GCA_020053945.1 Gammaproteobacteria bacterium | reverse complement strand
CCTGATAGGGCACATCACATGGATATGATCGCCCGCATCTCATTATACAGCTCCCGGCTACGTAATGGCTGCCGGCCCAGACGCACCGCAAGAAGTTTACGTAACAGTTTTTTTGCCTCCTGCAATACATCGCCCCGGTCCAACTCATTATGCGCCAATCCCAGCAGGGTACGCCCATGCAGCACGATGCCCAAGGTGTTGGCAAGAGGCGCTGCGGTGGCGCACTCCATGCGTTCCGGGCCTTTTTCCAGATGGTAACGATACATACCTTCCGCTGTTACAGGCTCGCCTGTCATCACATCACGATCCAGCACCAACCCGTAGCCAATGTCCCGCAATAATTCTTTTTCAAAGATGCGTAATGCCTGTTGCAACATGACATCATCTTCCCTCAGTACAAGTTTACGCAAGGCAATATCATAGCTATGGAATGATGCCGGGTGCGGATCATGGCGATGCAATAAGCGCATCAGCAATTCATTGAGGTAAAAACCGCTCATCAAGGCGCCCCCGCCAAGACAGGTGGCAGCGCCGCCTTCCTCCACATTAACTTCGGCCGTGGTTAATGTTCCCAGATCGCCTTTGCTATGCCACGAGATTAAAAGCGGACGGAATGGTTGTAACACGCCGCGCAGGCGTGATTTGGCAGTGCGCACACCGCGCGCCACTAATCCTATCCTGCCGTGGCCGGGTGTAAACACTTCCAGCAGCACGCTGGTATCGCGGTAGGGCGTGCTATGCAATACATAGGCGGGCTGCAGGATGACATGGTTTCTGGAGTGGGTCATGGTGCGGTGGTATCGTGGATTTCCGATCCAGGTATTTATGTATCATCATACCCGAGGCTGCGCAAGGCGCGCTCGTCTTCAGACCAACCTTCCTTGACCTTGACCCATAAAGTTAAAAAAACCTTATTATCAAAAATGCGCTCCATGTCTTGCCGGGCTTGCGTGCCCACTTCTTTGAGCACACTACCGTCTTTGCCGATGACAATGGATTTCTGGCCGGGCTTTTCCACCCAGATCAGCGCAGTAATATTTGTTATGCCAGCCTCTTCGGAAAATTGCTCGATAGAGACAGTCAACGAATGCGGCACTTCCTGCCCCAGGCGCCGCGTCAATTTTTCACGCACCAGTTCAGCCGCAAGAAAACGCTCACTACGGTCAGTGACCTGGTCTTCAGGGTACATGTGCGGCGCGAACGGCAATAAACGCAGGATTTCCTGCTCCAAAGCTTCAACATTGGTGCCGTGGCGCGCGGAAATTGGGATGATCTGCACAAAGTCCATGTAGCCGGATACTTTTTGAAAATGCGGCAACAAGGTTTCCTTGTCGGTGATTTTATCCACCTTATTCACCACCAGAATCACCGGAATATTTTCTTTTTTCAAGCGCTCCAGCACGTCCTGATCTTCAGGCGTCCAGCGTAAACCTTCGACCACAAACAAGGCAACATCCACATCCTTGATAGATGATGCGGCAACGCGATTCATGTAACGGTTCATGGCACGCTTGCCGCCACGATGCAACCCCGGCGTATCGACATAAATCACTTGCGACGCACAGGGATGTGCTAGTGTCGGCCGTTCCTGCGCATCCTGCGCCCACGGCACTTGTGCATCCATGCACGTCGCGGGAGAGCGAAGCGAGGGGTTCAGGACGCCGGGAGCGGCCGCCTCAGGGGTGGTTTTAATCCCCAGGATGCGGTGGCGCGTGGTTTGCGGCCGCCGCGAGGTAATGCTGATTTTTTGCCCGAGAATATGATTCAGTAACGTTGATTTGCCGACATTAGGACGGCCGATGATCGCGGCATAACCGCAGCGGCTTGCCACATTCTTGGGCTGTGTGGGGTTTTTCCCTGGATTTTTCACTTTACTCACAACCTAATAATTTCAGGGCCTGTTGCGCTGCGGTTTGTTCCGCCACGCGGCGGCTGTTACCTTCGCCCGGGCAGGACGGGATGCCTTCGACAACACACTCGACTTTGAAGATTTGCAAATGCGCATTCCCTTCAATAGCGGTGACGGTGTAAGAAGGCAAGGGACGTTTTTGCGCTTGCAGATATTCCTGCAAACGGGTTTTAGGGTCTTTGGGATGGGTTTCGGGCGAGATGGCGGCAAGGCGTTCCTGGTAGAGCGTTTGCACCAGCGCCCGGCAGGCATCAAAGCCTTTGTCCAGATAGGCCGCGCCAATCACCGCTTCCAGCGTGCCTGCAAGGATCGACTCGCGCCGGAACCCGCCGCTTTTTAATTCACCGGAACCCAACCGTAAAAAATCACCGAGGTTATACGCCGTGGCCAATACCGCGAGTGTGGCGCCATTCACCAGATTGGCGCGCGCACGGCTTAACTCACCTTCACTGGCCTGGGGAAAGCGCCGATAAAGTTCATCGGCGACCAGAAAATTCAGGATCGCATCGCCAAGAAATTCCAGCCGTTCATTATTGTGGCTACCGGCACTGCGGTGTGTGAGCGCGCATTCCAGCAAGTCGGGACGCAAAAAATCATAACCGAGCTTGCGGCTCAACACCTCCAGGGAAACATTGCCAAAACCCGTTGCGGAGCTTGTCAAGGAGCGGTTACCTCAACTCGGTTATCCTTGAAATCACCGATGACATCAAGGTTGCCAAACAATGGCACCCGCGCTTCATAGGCGATTTCTATGATCACTTTTTTGCCTTCTTTGGTAATGGTGATGTCATCTTTGGTAACACGGTGAATCTCATTGATGCCCAAACGTTTCAAGATCGTATCTTCGATTTCAGCGGCGCTCCTGCTGGCCGTTTCCGGCTCACCCTGGATCGTTTTCAGGATGGATGTCACCGAATAATATTCAATATACATGGGTATCAGCTTTAAGCCAATCGCGGTAAAAAAAGCAATCATGGCCATGATTAATATAAAACCAATGGCCGTCATTCCTTGTTGCTGCTTCATGAACATGTCCTCCGTTAATCTAAGGAAACGCGGATTTATTCGCGTTTCCATCGGCACAAGGATGTGCCGACATATTTCAATCACGCCAAGTGATTGAAATATGAAGAAAAGCAAAAATCATGTTTTTTGCTTTTCGTGCGCCGGGAATTCCAGGATGGAATTATTCGGCGTTTCTCTAAAAAGGGCAATGGAGCCGTAGCGGGAAGAACCCATGCGCTACTAGTGGACAGACGACCCAATACGGTTCCACCCTACGCCACCATTTGCCGAATCCCAACTCATCCAGATCATGAAAGCTTTGCCCACCAGATTTTCTTCAGGGACAAATCCCCAAAAGCGGCTGTCGTTACTATTGTCACGATTGTCGCCCATGACAAAATAATGCCCTGCTGGCACCTGCACCTCCCCTTCGACAGAGGGCTGGTTAGGCACAATCAGAATGTCATGCGTGGCATCACCCAAACGCTCCGAACGTAATTCGGCGCCTGACATGGAAAGTCCGGCACCGACACCGGTATAACTGTCCTTGAATTGCTGCTCGACAGGCTTGCCATTCACATACACCTGTTTCTGCACGTAACCGATGCGGTCACCCGGCAACCCCACCACGCGTTTAATGTAATCGACCGATGGGTCTTTGGGATAGCGAAACACCACCACATCACCGCGTTGCGGCTCACCCATTTCGACAATCTTTTTATTGACTACGGGCAGGCGAATACCGTAGGTATATTTATTTACCAGGATAAAATCACCCACCAGCAGCGTCGGCATCATGGAGCCTGACGGTATGCGAAAGGGTTCCATCAAAAACGAGCGCAATAACAACACAATCAGGATGATCGGAAAAAACGAACGTGCATATTCTACTAATAGCGGCTCTTTGGCGATTTTTTTAATCGTTTCAACCTGCAACCTGCCCGCAGAGGCCTTTACCACCTCATCCAACCCCGGCTCAGTGGAAATGCGTTTGAGCACGTCCTTATCCAACGGCGCGCCCGCTGTTTCAAAGTAGCTGCTTAAGGCCTTACGGCGCTTGGGGGCGGCAGTAAATGCATCTACCGCCCAAATAACACCCGTAACCACTACTGCGCCCGTCATAATCGTGGGAAAATCAAAATTCATTATTTCTTACCTATATTTAACACGGCCAGAAACGCTTCCTGTGGAATCTCCACCGAACCAACCTGCTTCATGCGTTTTTTGCCTTCTTTTTGCTTTTCCAGGAGTTTTTTCTTGCGGGAAATATCGCCGCCATAGCATTTAGCCAGCACGTTTTTGCGCATCGCTTTAACTGTTTCACGGGCGATGACATGCGCGCCCACCGCTGCCTGGATCGCCACATCAAACATCTGGCGGGGGATCACTTCTTTCATTTTTTCAACCAGGCCCCGGCCACGGTAATTACTCTGGTCACGATGCACAATCGAAGACAGCGCATCGACTTTCTCACCGTTGATCAACACGTCGAGCTTCACCAGATCGGCTATCTGGTGGCGATCAAACGTATAATCCAGCGAAGCGTAACCGCGGCTGACGGATTTGAGGCGATCAAAGAAATCCATCACCACTTCATTCATTGGCAATTCATAGGTCAGCACCACCTGATTGCCAAGGTATTGCAGCTTCTTTTGCGCGCCGCGCTTTTCAATGCACAGTGTGATCACGGCGCCCAGATATTGCTGCGGCACCAGAATATTGGCCAGGATGATCGGCTCACGCATTTCTGCGATCTGTCCAATGTCCGGCAGCTTGGAGGGGTTATCAACCTTCAATACCTCACCTTTTTTGGTGAGTACTTCATAAATCACCGTGGGCGCGGTGGTGATCAGATTCAGATTGTATTCACGCTCGAGGCGTTCCTGCACAATTTCCATGTGCAACATGCCCAAGAATCCACAGCGGAAACCCAGCCCCAGCGCCATGGAATTTTCCGGCTCATAAAACAATGAAGCATCATTAAGACGCAGCTTGGATAAGGCTTCCCGAAACGCCTCATAATCTTCGGGTGAAATAGGGAATAATCCGGCAAACACGCGGGGCTGAATCGCCTTGAAACCGGGCAAGGGTGACTCTGCCGGGCGCTCGGCATGCGTCAGGGTATCGCCCACCGGCGCGCCATTAATGTCTTTGATACCCGCCACAATAAAACCGACTTCACCGGCGCTGAGCCCGTCTGTCTCTTTGCGCTTGGGCGTAAAAATACCTACTTTTTCGACAAGATGCGCCTTGCCGGTAGACATGACCTTGATTTTTTGCTTGGGTGTGAGGCGTCCATTTTTAACCCGCACCAGCGATACCACGCCGAGAAAATTATCAAACCAGGAATCGATAATCAGCGCCTGCAAAGGTGCTTCAGGATCACCTTCAGGCGGGGGAATGCGCGCGACAATCACTTCGAGCAATTCGGGCACACCCAAACCGGTTTTGGCGCTTACCCGTGTGGCATCGGTGGCTTCGATACCGATAATTTCTTCAATTTCCTTGATGACACGGTCTGGCTCCGCCGAGGGCAGGTCGATTTTATTCAACACCGGCACCACTTCCAGGCCTTGCTCCAGGGCGGTGTAACAATTAGCCACGCTTTGCGCTTCCACACCCTGGGCGGCATCCACCACCAGCAGTGCGCCTTCACACGCCGCCAGCGAGCGCGATACCTCATAAGAAAAATCCACATGCCCCGGGGTATCAATAAAATTAAGCTGGTAGGTAATTCCATCATGCGCCTTATAGTGCAGCGAAACGCTCTGGGCTTTGATGGTAATGCCGCGCTCGCGCTCCAGATCCATGGAATCCAGCACCTGGGCAGACATTTCCCGCGCGCTCAAGCCGCCACAAATCTGGATCAGGCGATCAGATAGCGTGGATTTTCCGTGGTCAATGTGGGCGATAATCGAAAAGTTGCGGATATGCTTCATGGTTGGGGGCCGATAAAAACTGAACAAACCGGAGGCTCTGCTTCAAGCGGAGGCTAACTTCTACGTCAACCCGCTATTCTATACTTTTTTTTCATATACTTAAACCGTGTGCGACATTAAACACGCATGACGACTAGGGCTTTTTATGGGTTTTTAAAACGCCCTGGCTATAGTAGAGATCGTTCAATCTCTCTATCAAAGGGAATACAGTGCGCCAGAAGTAGGCTCTCCGGGCGAGGCAAAAAGTGGCGGGAAAAACGCTTCGGAAAAAATGGGGTATATCATGAAAGCTTAGCCCACGGCAAAAGGCGCAGCTTTTTGGGGCAGTCGGCTGGAGCCGTCCGCCAGGCATGGTATTACCCGTTGTACATATACAAGACCAATTTTTTGTTCGGATCCCAAGTTTTCCATTAACACCCGTCGCGACAAAACACAGTTCAGCGTCTTGTGGGCTGCGACGGGGTGTTAATGGAAACTGGTTAAACCTATTGATATCGGCTGGTAAGCACCTTCCAACGCGCGCCATCCCATTGGCGCCATGCGGCGCTGGCATTGCCGGTGCTGTCGACATTTATCTGGGGGGCATGCGCATCACCGTTATCATCCATTTCCACCAGTGCCGCCATGCGCCAAGCCTGCAAGGACGGATCATAACGATTAGACCATACGCTGGTGCGCGCCTCTTCCGCTTGCTCCCATACGGCAAAAGCATCGCCATTGGCATTGACGGCGACCCGCGCATGCATTGCATTACCCGTGTCATTGGCTTCAATCAATGCCGCGCTTGACCAACCCACGTTTACTGTATAGCGATTCGACCCGATGTTATAAGTGGCGCCATCATGTTGATGCCATACCACCCAGGCATCGCCTGCGCTATTGACCGCCAGTTGGGGGGCAAACGCGTCACCGCTGTTATCATTTTCAATCACTACCGGAATGCCCCAGGCGAGGGTAGCCGCTACATAACGGCTGGCCCAAACACTGTAGCGTGCGTTGGCATCGTATTGCCGCCATACGGCGATGGCATTGCCACTCCCATCCACCGCAATCTGCGGATCGGTGGCGACACCGGCACTTGCGGTAGAAATTGATCCCGCCACGGCCCAACCCGAACCCACGATATAACGCGTGGCATACACGCTGGTAACGGTGCCGTTGAATTGCTGCCACACTACCAGGCCATTACCCAGGCTATCCATCGCCAACTGGGCGGCGCCCACATCATGGCCTTTATCATTATCCATTTCGAGCGCCACGGGGACGGCGTCCCAGGTGTTAGTGGCGGCGGTGTAATGCTTTGCCCACAGGCTGGAGGCATAGTATTCCGGCGCGGTAAGCGAGGTTGCAGGATCATCGAAAGGACCGTCCTGGCCGCGCCACACCACGATGGCATTGCCATTAGCGCTGATGGCCACCTGCGGATCAAAGGCATCGGAGGCATTGCCGGTAATCGCCTGTACCGCGCCCCACTGGCCCAGCACCGCATCGTAATGATTCACCCACACATGGTAGCGGTTGCCATCGTAATGCTGCCAGGCGGCCACGGCATGGCCGCTGGCATTCACGGCTAACTTTGGCACATAGCCGCTGCCCGTATTGTCAGTTTGTAACAGGGTTGCCAGTCCCCATTGGCGTGCGCCGGAATCATAACGGTTAGCCCAGATGCTGTAGTTATTACCTTCTTTCTGTTGCCATACCAAAATGATATTGCCAGCGCCGTCAGTGCCGGTCTGGGGGGAAAATGCATCTGTTGCCATGGCGCGCGCGGCACTCCACAGGCGCGTACCCGGCGTGAATTGCCAGTTATATGCCGTTGCCATGGCATTACCGGCGCTATCTTTCACACCGGTCGTGACGCTGACGGTGTAGAGGGTATTCAGGTCCAAATCAACAGCGGGCGTAAACGTGGCGGCACTGCCCGCCACACTCACGGTACCTGCTATCGGCACACCTCCTGCGCTCACCACAAAGGTGCGGGCGGTAAGGCTGCCAGGATCCATGCTTTCAGAAAATGTGACCGAAATCGGTGTGCGCGCCGCAACGTTGCGGCTGAGGCTGGCGGGATCCGTAGAAAGCACCGTGGGCGCTATGGCATCCGAGAGGTTGGCCGTATTGCTATCGCCCGACCCCGCACCACCGCCGCAGGCTGAAACAAGCACGCTTAGCAGCGTTAGAGTAAGAGAACCTTTAAACGATAAAACTTCAGAATTAATCCGCATAACCCATCCCTTGTTGAGGAATCACTGCCTTAACTAGCGGCAAAAGCCGGGGGTTATTGAGGGGAATTACGCGAAGTGTGACGTGGTTAATACTTGTTTTTAAGTTCTACGAAAATAAAAATCAGATAGGATGATATTATCATTTACATTGAAAATATTACTTAAGATATTAATTTATAATTAAATTATCATAACCAGGCGGCACCACGCACACCACTGGAATCGCCATGTTGGGCAGGCACCAGCCGGGTATGCACATAATCCGAAAACACATGGCGGCTCCAGATACGCGGGACAACTTCATATAAGCCGCCCATATTGGACAATCCCCCACCCAGCACAATCACGTGTGGATCAAGAATATTAATGACGCTGGCCAGCGCGCGCGCCAACCGGGCTGCATAGCGTTGCAACGTCACCGTACACGACGCATCACCTTGCGCTGCCTGCTGGGCGATATCATGCGCCGTTAACGCATCGCCGGTCACGGCAAGATGATGAGCCATCATGGCGGGACCCGATAACCAGGTTTCAATGCACCCGCTTTTACCGCAGTAACAGGGCCGCCCCGGCATTTCATCAGCTTCAGGCCACGGCAAGGGATTATGTCCCCATTCGCCCGCAATGGCATTCGGCCCAGCCAATACACGGCCATTTACCACAATCCCTCCGCCCACACCCGTACCCAGAATCACACCGAAAACTATTGCCGCGCCTGCCGCCGCACCGTCAGTGGCCTCAGACAGGGCAAAGCAATCCGCATCATTCGCCACGCGCACTGCACGCCCTAAGGCAACGGCAAGATCACGATCCAGTGGCTTACCATTCAGGCAGGTGGAATTAGCGTTTTTAATCACGCCAGTGGCGGGCGACAGTGCGCCTGGCGAGCCAACACCCACGCTGCCGCGCCTCCCCAACTGACGCTCAATGGCCGTGACCAGATCAACTACGGCACGCAGCGTCGCCGCATAATCCCCTTGGGGCGTAGCGACCCGCTGCCGTGCGAGTGTTTGCCCCGCCTCATCCAACGCAATCGCTTCAATTTTAGTGCCCCCCAGGTCGACACCGATACGTATTGTGGACATCCATCGTGGCCTGTACAGGTTTATGGCGTGTTCAATTTTGCCGGATTAGGAATGGTGCTGCGCACCTGGTCAAGCTGCCCGCAGATCAAGCGCGCGCCTTCAAGAATACGCGGTGTGGGGCGGGTGATTAAATCCGGGCGTACCGCAAACAAACGGCCTTTCTTCACGGCTTGCAACTGCGATAAACGGCGCCATTCATCCAACCACGGCGCGCGCCGCTCACCCGCGCTGCTTACCATGATCACCTGCGGATCAGCCACCATCACCGCTTCAATATTAACTTCAGGCGCCAGGGCGGGCACGTCGGCAAAAATATTTTTACCGCCACACAAATTAATGACGTTGCTGATCAGGTGCGCGCCATTCACTGTCATCAAGGGACGGTTCCAAACCTGAAAAAATACGCTGACGGGGCGGCGCTCGGCATATTGGCTGCGTAACCGCGCATATTCTCCACGAAATGCCGCGGCGGCCTGGCGTGCCACTGGTTCGGTACCCGCCAGCCTTCCCAACGCTTCAATATCCACCGGCACATCCTCCAGGCGACGTGGCTCACTGGCATAGACCACCAGGCCGAGCTGCTGAAGTTTTTCAATCTGGGACTTGGCGTTACCACTGTCCCACGCCACGATCAAATCGGGACGTAATGCTATGATGGCTTCAAGATCAAGACTGTTGGCATCGCCCACACGGCGTATTTTGGAAGCCGTTACCGGAAAATCACTGTAGCTGACGACTCCCACCACATAGGCGCCCGCCCCGGCCGCAAACAGATTTTCCGTAGTATGCGGCGCCAGGCTCACAATGCGCCGCGCCGGTTGGGAGAGCGTGACCGTATGGCCCGCGCCATCTTTTACACTAATGGCCGCTTGCGCTACATTCGCAGGCACGCCCGCGCAAAACAGGCAAATAATGATTAAATGAAATAACAGGGGAAGAGGGTATCGCATCATGTCCTTGATCGAATTTTATAAAGGCAGCCTATGATTATATAGCGGCCCAGGCCTGTAAACTCCTGAAGTCGTGGGTTGGGTGCTCCTATCTCATCCCGCACCAAAAATAGGCTCCCAGGCCAGACGGTGGGGAGAACATAGCGAGGGGCTACGATTCAAAAAGATGGAAATTCTTACAACTCTTGCGCAATCGCCTTCTCAACAGCACTTACAATCTGTGGATTATCCGGTGTGGTGGGGCTGGTGAAATCAGCAATTACCTTGCCATTACGGCCAATGAGATATTTGTGGAAATTCCATTGCGGATAACTGCCGTTGCTCTGGCGTGCCAGCTCCCGATAGAGAGGATCGGCATGGTGGGAAGCGACTTTGGTTTTTTTGAACATGGGAAATTTAACTTTATAAGTGGCATCACAAAAATCTTTGATGGCCTTATCATCTCCCGGCTCCTGTTCACCAAAATCATTGGCAGGAAACCCCAGCACGTAAAACCCTTGGTCTTTGTAATGCGCATACATGGCTTCCAGCGCTTGGTATTGTTTGGTGAAACCACAGAAGCTCGCGGTGTTCACCACCAACAATACTTTGCCCTTATAGGCCTGGCAAAGATTAACGGGGATTTTTCCGCCCAAAGGAACCACGTTAAATTGCAATGCGGCAGGACACATCCCACTGTCATCCGCAGGTGCGGCGGCCTGAGCCAAGCCCAATAATCCCATACCGGACACCAGGATCAAAAGCAGTTTTTTAAGCATGGTCGTGTACTCCTGTTTTTGGATTATTAACAGGTTGTTGAAAATCTCATTTTCAACAACCTGTGTGCGGTACACGGATGTGCCGCCATTTTTCAAGCACGGTTTATGTGCTTGAAAAATTAAGCAAAGTGAAAATCACACTTTTCTCTTTACGGGTTGAAAAAGCCCATGGAAGGGCTTTTTCAACCCGTAAAGAGGCCAAGCAAACTGATTTTAATTATGACCACACAGGGCTAGGCTTAGTTCACCACCTCTTTGTAAATATAAAGCATTACATTAATTTTAATAAATTACTTCTTGATGGCACATGACCTTACCCCCACACCAACACTACCATCACTAATACCCCCGCTTCCGCCAGCTCACACACGGCACCCAAGGTATCGTCAGTGACGCCGCCAATGCGCCGCACCATCATGCGGCGTATCAAGTAGCCGCCCAACAGCAACAGTAACAGCAGTAAAATGCCGCCCCATGACACCAGGAACAAGGTGCCTACCACCACGGCCAGCAGTGTCCACAAGGCGCCTTGCCGGGGCATGTGTGCGGCGCGTTCCGCGCCGATGGCATCCAGGCTAACATAGGGCGTGGTCATCAACATCGCCACCATGGCAGTGCGCCCCATCACCGGTGCCAGCAAAAAAACCTCCAGCGCCGACTCTGCCGCAAGCACGGATAACGCCGCAAACTTCATGATGAGTGTGATCATCAACACCAGCATTGCCACGGGGCCACCGCGTGGCCCACGCAAAATTTCCAGCGTGCGCTGGCGATCCGCATGCCCCTCAGACCAGGCATCGGCACTGTTCGCCAAACCTTTCAGGTGGATACCACCGGTAACCAACGTCCATACCACCAGCAACAATGCTGCCTGGACACCGGGGTCTGTGTCGGCTAATAACCAGTGGAGCAATACCAGCAATAGCCCAATCAAAAATCCTACCAATGGATAAGCGACGACAGAACGTCCCCAATCCTGCGGGGTGGGATAAGGTTGTGGCGGCGCGGGAATGCGCGTGAGCAGTTGCAGGGCCAGCCAGAAGGGCGTGAACATTACAAAGTACCCGCATGAAACAACAGCGTGGGCAAGGTATGTTCGCCAGCGCTTTCAACCCGGATGCGGGTAATGCCAGCATTGGGAACGGCCAGACGAAACACGCGTTGCAACGGCATGTCGAGCACATGCCGCACCACCATGCGAATCACTCCCGCATGGCCTACCAGTAAAATATGCTTACCACTATACCGTGCCAGCATTTCCTCCCAGGCGGAAATTACCCGATCACGAAACGCGGGCATCAACTCGGCGCCCGGCGGCGTATTATTGAGCGGATCCAACCAAAAGCGTGTCAACAGGAGGGGGTTTTCTGCGGTAATTTGCGCAGCGGTGCGCCCTTCCCACTCACCAAAGCCAATTTCCATCAGGCGCGCATCAAACTCCACCGGCAAGTTATGGCGCTGTGCCAACTCGCTGGCAAATGCCGCACAACGTGACAGCGTAGAACTGACAATGACATGCCAGGGATGGTGATCCCCCACTGCGTCACGCATCTGCATCCATCCCTTTTCACTGAGCGGGTCATCGGATTGGCCCCGGTACTTATTACCTCCTATGGGTTCGCCGTGACGTATCAAATCTATGGTGGTAATTATGTCAGGCATAATGCTTCTAACCATTATCCTAAAAACCTCCGTTGGAACCGTAGCGAGAGCGACTAAGATGTTGGAGATGGACAAAAATTTTCTCAAATTTTTGCGAAGGCGTAGCCACCCCTACGGTGAGCGGAAATTTGAGAAAGATTTTGGTCAGATTCGGCATGGGGCGCTCGCAGTAGATTCCAATTGAGGTTTTTAGGATTATGGATCACTGTATTATTATAACCTGGAATATCAGCCAAGAAGGTGGAAAACACCTGCTCCAGGATACCTGTAAATCGGGATGCCTGTGAATGGGAGTCTTGTCCAATATGAAATGAGTCTGAAGCGGGATCGGTTCCGGTCATGATGGGAGGATGAAAACCATCATGAAACTCGAAGATGTAACGACCATCGGTCAATTGACGGATTTCCTGGCAGACACCCAGGCGGTGGTCTTTTCGGTTCTTGGCGATAAAGACACCTGTTACCGCTGGATTCAGAGCGAACGGGTCAAATTCCGGTATCTGACACTCTCCCGGAAAGACAGGGGGCGTGGTGATCCGGTACCTGATGAAAGTTGGCAACTATTCCCGCCAGCAGACCACCCGGCTGATCCAGCAGTACCGTCAGACTGGCACGCTCAAGCGCCGTCAGCGCACCCTGGCCGGGTTTGCCCAAAAATACACGCCCGGGGGGAGGGGATATCCTCCTGCTGGCGGCGATGGATGAGCGCCATGACACGCCTTGTGGGCCGGCCGTCAAGAAGCTGTGCGAGCGGGCCTGTGAGCTCTTTAGTGAAACCAGCTATGGGCGCTTGGCCTCCATTTCGGTAAGCCACCTCTACAACCTGAGAAAGTCCACCCCCTACACCCGGCAACGGCGTCACTTCGAGAAGACCCGACTGGCGCGTTCCACGATTGACGAACTATGCAATTCACGAAGCCGATACGGCTGGCCATCCCAGCTATCCCGGTGAAGATGTTTCCCGCATGTTTAAAGAAAAATGGGCGCACGAAACCGCAGCAAAGTATCCAAACAGGGGCTGTTGCGACTTGACCGGGTACAAGAGAACGGCGAGTTGCTTCATCCGTATGCAGCAAGGCAGTCTGGTGATAGTTGGGTCATTTGCCTGTATCTGCCATTCCTTCATGAATATGCCGAAATACCCGAGATCGATTTTCTTAGATTGCCTAGTGCAACCAAGATCGATTTAAAGAAAAGAGCAAAAACGGATTTGACGAAATAATAACGCAACTATAGGCTCGGCACGAATTATCCATGAACTTTAAGGCATGGATAATTCGTGCCCAGTCTATAGGCGCCATCCACAATGGCGATTGAACTTATCCCGGACGCGCCAGAGTATTGCTTTCATCACGCCACTTGCCTGGTGAAGCCTGGATGCCTTCCCCCACATCCCAAAGTTTTTCAAGTTGGTAAAAATCACGTAGGCGCGGCAACATGACATGCGCCACCACGTCGCCCAGATCCACCAGTATCCATTCACCTTCACGCTCACCTTCTACACCCAAGGGGCGTTGACCGGCTTGCTTGGCACGGGTAACCACGTTACCCGCTACTGATTTGACATGGCGATCTGCGGTGCCGGTGGCGATCACCATAAAATCGGCGATGCTGGTGATGCCGCGCACATCAAATACTTTGATATCCACCGCCTTCATATCTTCCAAAGCGGCAATTACGAGATCTTTCAATTGTTCAGGATGCATTCCACGACTTCCTTCTACCCATGAAGGGAAGCATTGTAACACAGACGCCATGGCCGAATTGCCCCCCTGAAAAGGGCAGGCGCGCCTGAGCCGTCCACGGGCGATTGATTGAGTTAAAAGCTGGTGGATTGTGGCATTTTACATGCGGCATCAGACTCCCAACGGCCAGAGCAGATCCGCCAACGGCAAAACTCCCCTTCAAAAAATCCCAACTGTTTACAGCGTTGCAATAACGCGTCTGTCGTATCGTTAGGATTACGTTCCACAATATCACGGTTGGGTTCCCGCGTTTTCACGGCGGTGGCCGCCGATGTGGATTGCGCGTTTTTAGTGCCCTTGGGCGTGTTTTCCGCCGTTCGTGGCGAGGGTTGCGCTTGCCGGGTGGTTTGCGGCGCACTGCGCTGGGTGGGCGGCGGCGCTCCATGCGCCACCAACGCCGTCAACAGCGCTACATCCCGGTCGGGATTGGGGGTTTGAGGCTTGGCAGGCACTACTCCCGGTTTAATGGATTGCGGAGCGGGGTTAGGAGCCGGTGGAGTATTAACGGCTGACGGAGGGCGACGGGCAACTGGTTGGGGTGATGCCGCAGTATTTTGCCGGGCAACAACCGATGCGCTACGTGGTAATTTGTGGGCATTATCCTGATCTGGCGCCTGGGTCTGAGTGGGCATTGGGAGCGGCGCAGATGCAATAACAGGATTCGCTGCCAATGCTGGTGAATCGCGGGTAACAGCGTTGTCGCCGCCCGATGGATCATTGACAATCAGCGCCGCTAAACCTTGCAGCTCAGGCTCAGAATGCCCAGGGGCTATAACCCTACTCTTAGCGCTCATATCCGGGTCAGTATCCATCACTTTGCGGGGACTGTGCAAAGGCGTTGTTACGATCTGGTAGGTTGCTATAACGGCACCCACTGCCAGCATACCCAACCCACCCATCACCCATTTAGAACTAAACCAACCCGCCCGACGTTTAAACAGAGGTTTAGCTTCTCTCGCATGCTCCAGCTTTGCAAAAACTTTGCTGCCCGTGGTCGTGACAGGAAGTGAAGGCAAAAGACTAGGCTTTTTAGAAGGTTGTGGCTTATCTTCGAATTGCGGCAAAATTTACCCCCATCATTTTAGGTAACTAAAAAACGCCTTTTAAGGTTTCTATTGCCAACCAGGAACTTGTCAATTATCATACAAACCAGCCAAAAAATAAACAATTAAAATGGGCTGCTAACGGGTAACGGGGTTTAATGCAACAATCTCACCTATGGGATTACTGTGCTTTTTTTAACTGTAACACTTTATTTTTTACTGGCTTCGTTGCTGACGGCGCTGGTTTTTTTTCCTACTAGCCGCGAAATTGCGGCGCATGCTCTCCTTAAAACAGGGAGAATGGTGAAAACTCGTTTTTCGGTAATAAAAAATAAAAAAATTAACTCATTAGAATCATTCAGGGATGCCACCGTTATACCCTCATTGCGCACCGGGCGGCATCTGGCAAAACAATATCACTGGCTTTTTCTGGCGGCTGCGGCGCTGCTCTGCTTCCCCCCCTTGCTGGCATGGCTGATCAGCGGCAAAACGATGCTGAATGGCTTTGATGTCTCAACCCGCGATATCAATGTACAGGTAGCCGAGCTTTTAAAAGGCGAGCACCTAGTACCGCCGGTGGCATTGCCGCCCACCGTATTCATCACGCAAGAAATATTGCAAACCCACCCCCTCCTGAGCAGCGCTAACCGTAATTGGCAATTGCTCAACCCTGATTTTACACAACGTTTACTACTGATCTTCAAAATAATGAAAGAAAAGCATGGCTATGACATGGTGCTGCTGGAAGGTTACCGCAGCCCTGAACGGCAGAACCGGTTAGCCCAGCGAAAGGTTAACGTCACTGCCGCCGCCGCGTTTGAAAGCTATCATCAATATGGCCTCGCCGCCGATTGCGCATTTTTGCGTGACGGCAAGCTGGTGATTTCAGAAAAGGATGATTGGGCGATGCGCGGCTACCAGATTTATGGCGAAGTTGCCGCATCCGTGGGAATGGAGTGGGGTGGACGCTGGAAAATGATGGATTTTGGCCATGTGGAGTTGCGTTCGCCAGGCGTCATTAAATAATAGCGGTTTAATTTATCATCAACGAAACAGAATTTAGCGCGCATTAATCCAATTGTGGGGACCGTCACCCACAATTGGATCGGCATTCAGGAAACCTATGACACTTTTAATCCAGAAACACAAACCATGATACGCCCTTGGCTCAGCCGTGCTTTAATCGTGTGCGGTGTTTTTATTATCGTGTGGTTTGCCATGATCGTTTACTGGCAGGCCAGCAACCGCATGCCCACCTCGGGTGATCTGGCGATTAATCTCTTCGCGCTTCCCTTAGGGTTACTGGCGGCGCTGTGGCTGACCATCAAGGGTGCAACCCTGTTTACTGCCGCATCCCCTGCCAACCTGCCGGGATCCTCCGCGCAAGATAAAGAGGCACTGGCCCACGCGCAAACCGCCGAACAGGAGCGCGGCTTGACATTGACCATCCTCTCCAGCGCGCTGCGGGCAGCGCATGGCAAATCCGCAGATGAACTGGCAACGGCGTTTGCCTCAAATAAAGCAACCCTGGATATTGACAGTGAATTAAAAGACGCTAAAGACCACCCGGTTTTAAGTGGCCGGATTAAAGATGTGGACGAAGAAGCCCAGCGTGATGCCCTTGAAAAATGGCTACCCGCCGCCAGCCCCACAGCAACCCCTTGGAATAGCGAGGAATTGCGCGCCTTGGCCTTGGGCAGTGAGGTTATCACCGAATTGGCGCAACAGGCCATCACCCATCCGTTACTGCAAGAATACCAGGCGATGATACCTTCCAGGCGCAACAGCATTGCCTTGCCGGACTTGCAGTTACTGGCAGTGTTGCCGCTACAGTGGGAGGCGGGGAAACGTAAACTTGCGGCGCAATGGTTTGCCCATATCATCAAGCAGCAAGGTTGGCCTGAGGAAAAAATAGACATCAAGAATGCACCATCATTTGAGCGCCTGGCGCCACTGGACAAAATAGACCAGTTATCCGTGGTATCACACCGCCAGGCATCGCCCTGTTTTGGCATAGTACTCGCGTGCGATTCATACATTGGCGAGCAAACCGTGCAGGCATGGGAAAATACTGGCACGCTATTCCCTGGAAAAGACCAGCGCGGAAAAATACCGGGCGAAGGCGCCGCGGGTTTGTTGCTGGCTGATGCGCGGCAAACGGCGGCAATGAATCCCGGGGCCGCCACTAAAATACATAGGCTTGCACAAGGTATGCGTGATAAATCTGCCGATGACAATGGCCGTATCGGCGCTGAATTATTGACTACATTAAGCAAAGACGCGCTGCTGGCCGCTTCCGCCACCCCGGAAAAAATCACCCTTATTGCCGCCGACACCGATCACCGCGCCAGCCGCGTTACGGAACTGATGGGCATGGGGCACAGCACGTTTCCCGATCTGGACCTGAGCCGGCAATGCCTCAAGGTAAGTGCCGCTTGTGGCGCAACAGGCAGGGTATCCAGCCTCATGGCGCTCGCGTTGGCCCACCATGAGGTGATGACAAATTCAGGTTTTGCATTATGCGTCAGCAACCAGGATGGCCTGGC
>JAGVME010000145.1 GCA_020053945.1 Gammaproteobacteria bacterium | reverse complement strand
TCAACCACTTCGCCTTGCGCTCCAAGCTCTACATCAAAGCCATCAAGCTGGCCTATGATGAGCTGCTGAGTATGCGGGCGGCTGCGTAACATCAGTTACAAGAAAATAACTGTCCAAGACGAAAACGGTGGTACGAAAAAGATTTCTACCCTTCGAGAATTCGTTGATTACAAGAATGGCGACGTTTCTTTGGTCGTAGATAAAAGGAATGGCGAAGAATGATTACAAAAGTTGGCGTGCCCCCGATTAAGTCGCAAGGCATAAAAACCAAGCTTGTACCTTGGATACAGAGCATCGTTCCAAGCGACTTCAATGGCGCTTGGATTGAACCATTCATGGGAACTGGAGCCGTGGCTTTCAATGTCGCACCACGGCGCGCCATCTTGTGCGATACAAACCCCCACCTTTTTAATTTCTACGCCAGCATAGTGTCTGGTGAAATAACGCCAGAAGTGGTTAAGGAATTTCTTACCCGCGAAGGGGAAGCGCTGTTGTCCAAAGGTGAAGATCACTATTACTTTGTGAGAGACAGATTTAATTCGGAACACTCGCCACTTGATTTCTTGTTCATTAATCGTGCCGGCTTCAATGGCATGATTAGATTCAATCGAAAGGGTGGCTTCAATATCCCGTTTTGCAGAAAGCCGCAGCGATTTGCGCAGGCATACATAACAAAGATTACCAACCAAGTTAGCTGGGCGAGCAAACTCATTAGAGCGAAAGAGTTCACCTTCAAATGTCAGGACTTTAGCAAGACAATTGAAGAAGCATCCTCAACCGACATTATCTACTGCGACCCGCCGTATATTGGTAGACATGTTGATTACTACAATGGGTGGGGCGATGATCACGAACGGGAAATTTTCAACAAGCTATCCGATTTCAAAGGAAAGTTTATTTTATCAACATGGCATCACAATGATTACCGCGAAAATGAATATGTAAAAAATCTTTGGTCAGAGCATAGCGTTCTTACACGAGAACATTTTTATCATGTTGGTGGCAAAGAAAAAAATAGAAATCCTGTTATTGAAGCGCTGGTCACAAACTTCATTGCAATTTCTACAGAACGCCGGAAAGATAGCCAGGTTCAATATATGTTGCTAGAACCACAAGCAAAATATGGCATAGCCTAGTATTAAGTTTGAAGTGCGATAAAATGCGGCGCATCGCTGAACTTAATAGTTACAGATCACTGTGCTCATGGGATGCGATGCAAAAGCGTTTGGCGTGCTGTGTAGCCAAGCTACATAAGCGCCCCAACGCTCCCGTCAGTACCGTTGTGGTAACGCTTATTTCACTCGCTCAGAAAACTAATCAAATGATCAGCGTCGATGCGAATTCCGACATGTTCACCAATGATATGGTCGTGATGGCTGGGAAATAATGCCAGCACTTTGTTGCCGCTTGCCAGCTTTAATGTGTACATGATGGACGCGCCTTTGAAGGCTTTGTTGATGACCTCGCCGCGTAACGCGCTGCTCTCATCGGTCACCACATCATCTGGGCGCAATAACACATCCACTTCAGATCCTACGGGCCATAAATAGGCGCGGTCGCCGCGAATGATGCCGACATCGGTTTCTACTGCATCGGGTGTTACCAGCGTGCCGGATAAAAATACCCCTTGACCAATAAAGTCTGCGACAAAGCGGTTGACCGGTTCATGGTAAAGCTTAAACGGCGTATCCCACTGTAAAATATTTCCCTGATTCATGATGCCCACCACATCACCCAGCGCAAACGCTTCCTGCTGGTCATGCGTTACCAGAATCGCGGCAATGTTCTGGCTTTTAAGGATGTCGCGCACTTCCAGTCCCAGCCGTTCGCGCAGCTCAATATCCAGGTTTGAAAACGGCTCGTCCATAAGGATTAAATCGGGCTGCGCCGCCAGTGCGCGCGCCAGGGCAACACGTTGTTGTTGCCCGCCGGACAACTCATGCGAATAGCGTTTTTCCAGGCCGCCCAAACCAACCAGATCCAGTAATTGCAGCACCGTTTTGCGCCGTGCATCTTTAGTGTGTTTGCGCAGGCCAAAGCCAATATTACTCTCAACATCCAGGTGCGGAAACAGCGCGTAATCCTGGAACACCATGCCCAGGCGGCGTTGTTCGGGTGGCACCACGTAATTGGCGTGTGACACACTTTGGCCGCGCAACACTATTTCACCTTTGTAGACTGGCTCAAAACCGGCGATAGCACGCAGCACCGTTGTTTTACCGCAACCACTCGGGCCCAGCAGACATGCCAGCGTACCGGGATTCAAGCGCAGGGAAAGATCGTGCACGACGGCGTGGCTGTCGTAACGGCATTCGATATTTTTTATTTCCAGCAGGGGGGTCATTTTTGTAAGGAATCTCTATTCTGTGTCATTTCGAGCGTAGCGAGAAATCTTTGCCCGAACCAACGCAAGAAACAAGGATTTCTCCCTGCGGTCGAAATGACAGCACGCTGCGACCCAAGCTCATTTCTGCGCGAGCAACAATTCCAGCAAGGCTTTTTGTGCATGCAGGCGATTTTCCGCTTCATCCCATACCACGCTTTGCGCGCCGTCGATCACTTCGGTGCTGACTTCTTCGCCGCGATGCGCGGGCAGGCAGTGCATGAACAGCGCATCGGGATGGGCATGCGCCATGATTTCCGCGTTGACCTGGTAGGCGGCAAAATCACGCAGGCGTTTTTCCTGTTCTTCCTCCCAGCCCATGCTGGTCCAGGTGTCGGTGACAATCAAGTCAGCGTTTTTCGCGGCGGCGCGGGCATCATTCACCAGCGTTACGTGCGCGCCGCCGCTTTGTAAAATAGCTTTGTCGGGTTCGTAACCTTTGGGGCAGGCGATACGCAGATGAAAATCAAATTGCCACGCGGCGCTAATATACGTGTTACACATGTTGTTGCCATCGCCGATCCAGGCCACTGTCTTGCCTGCGATGCCGCCGCGCTGTTCAATCCAGGTTTGCATGTCTGCCAGTAACTGGCAAGGGTGCCACTGGTCGGTGAGCGCGTTAATCACGGGCACGCGTGAATGCGCGGCAAAGCGTTCGATGATGTCGTGCGCATAGGTGCGGATCATGATCACATCCACCATGCTGGACAACACCCGCGCCGTGTCTTCCACCGGCTCACCGCGGCCCAACTGCGTGTCGCGCGGCGAGAGGAAAATGGAGCTGCCCCCGAAGTGCGCCATGGCGGTTTCAAACGAAACCCGGGTGCGGGTGGAGGACTTCTCAAACACCATGCCCAGCACTTTGTTTTTCAGTGGTTCGTAAAGTACGCCAGCATTGCGCATCTTTTTCAGTGCGATGGCGCGTTCAACCAAGCCGCGCAACTCGGCGGGGCTTAAATCCATGAGTGTAAGAAAGTGACGTAATGCCATGGGTGTGCTGTTCCGTTTCAGTGCGAGGGCACGTTCAATTGTAGCGCGATGACGCGTTTGATTGCAGCGCAATGGCGCGTTCAATAAAAGCTAAGCGGCACCCGCGATTTCGCTATTGGCAAAGTCGTGCACGACCGCTGCCACGCCTTCGATGATCAGGTCAGCTTCAGCATCGCTGAGGGTGAGCGGCGGCAACAGGCGAATCACGCGCTCGGCGGTGACATTAATCAGCAAGCCACGCGCGCGCGCTGTGTGAATCAGCGCAGCGCAGGGGCGATTGAGTTCCACGCCGATCATCAAGCCTTTGCCGCGTATGGCCGTAACCAATTTGCAATCGCGTAATGCATGATTCAAGCCGGTGAGCAGCCGCTCACCTAATGCAGCGGCACGCGCCACCAGTTTCTCCTGTTCGATAGTGGTGATTACGGCCAAAGCCGCCGCGCATGCCAATGGATTGCCGCCAAAAGTAGATCCATGCGAACCGGGTTGTAACAATTCAGCCGCCGCGCCACGCGCCAGGCACGCGCCAATCGGCACGCCGTTGCCCAGCGCCTTCGCAACAGTAATCACATCAGGGATAGCATTGGTATGTTGATAAGCAAACCAGCGCCCGGTACGCCCCATGCCGGTTTGAATTTCATCGAGCATCATCAGCCAGCCGTGTTCATCACACAAGGCGCGCACGCCTGCCAGATAATCATCCGCCGGAATATGCACGCCGCCTTCGCCCTGCACCGGTTCCACCAACACCGCCACGATACCTTGTACCAGATTGGCGCTGTTGCGCGCTACGGTGCGCATGGCTTCCAGGTCGTTATACGGTACGCGCACAAAGCCTTGCACCAGCGGTTCGAAACCCGCTTGGATTTTGCGGTTGCCGGTCGCGGTGAGCGTGGCCAGCGTGCGGCCATGAAAGCTGTTTTCGGCCACAATAATGGTCGGTGTGGCAATGCCACGGCGGTGGCCATGCAGCCGTGCGATTTTAATTGCGGCCTCATTTGCTTCAGCGCCGGAGTTGCCAAAGAAAACTTTATCCATGCCCGCAATGCGCGTGAGTTGCGCGCCCAGATCTTCTTGCAGGGCAATGCCAAAATGATTGGAGGTGTGCACCAACCGCCCGGCTTGTTGGCAAATCGCCTGGGTGACGGCAGGGTGGGCGTGACCCAGCCCGCACACCGCAACACCGCTGAAGGCGTCCAGGTATTTATTGTTTTGCGTATCCCATAGCCAAGCGCCCGCGCCCCGTTCAAAGGTTACGGGCTGACGACCGTAGGTATTCATGAGTGACTCCGGCATGTGCTTTATAATCCCCCACCCCTCGCTTGGCTCTTCCCGACACTCTTCCGCAGGTGGTTAGAAGAAGTGCAAAGGGTACATCCCAAAAACAAAAGGCAGTCCAAAGGACTGCCAAGTGAAATGCCAAAAGATAATATTAACCCCTAACTTAGGCCTAGTAAATACCCAAGTTAGGGCGGCGTGGCGTGAGCGTCTTAAACCACCCGATTTTCCGCGCCTTATGCGCCTGATTTTTTGCAGCTTACGCGGCGAAATTTTTCGCGGCAAAATCCCAGTTCACCACGTTCCAGAACGCGGTGACATAATTGGCGCGGGCATTGCGGTAATCCACGTAATAGGCGTGTTCCCACACGTCGCAGGTAAGCAGGGGCTTCTGGCCTGTGGTGAGCGGGCAGGCGGCATTGCTGGTGCTGACAATGGCCAGCGAGCCATCCTTGTTTTTCACCAGCCATGCCCAACCTGAGCCGAACGTGGTAAGGGCGGTTTGGGTGAAGGTTTTTTTGAATTCCTCAAACGAGCCAAACGCCTTGTTAATCGCATCCCCCAGCGCACCCGTCGGCGCGCCGCCACCTTGGGGACTCAGGCTGTGTCAGTAAAAGGTATGGTTCCAGATCTGCGCGGCATTGTTGAAAATACCACCAGAAGATTTCATGACGATCTCTTCCAGCGACATTTTTTCAAATTCTGTGCCGGGAATCAGGTTATTCAGGTTCGTGACGTAAGTCTGGTGATGCTTACCGTAATGGTAATCCAGCGTTTCGGCTGAAATATGCGGCGCTAAGGCGGTTTTGGCGTAGGGTAATTCGGGCAATGTATGCGGCATAGTGTTCTCCTTGAATTTCCGATAGTGCAGGGGGCTTAATTTGAGAATAAGTCTAAGTGAGTGTGGATGTTATTGCAAGGTGCCGTGAAGTAGCCTGAAAACCCCGGTTGATCCACTGGCGGATTGAACGTTCCCCCGCCACTCGGGGAGGGAGGCGGTGTGCTGGACAATGCGGCGCCGGTCAACGTGATCGCAAGAGTGGAAGGATTGCCGTCGCTGGAAAGCGTCAGCGTTCCCGTCTGCGTACCGGCAACAGATCCCGGAGTAAATGTTACGGTAACTGGCAAACTTGTACCACGCGGCACCTGGGTATTCGTAGCATTATGGCTGAACGCCGCGCCATCCAGGACGATATCAGTGATGTTCACGTCGCTGTTACCGGCGTTGGTAAGCGTGAGTGTCAGCGACTTGCCCCCCATCGTAAGATACCTGCACTCAGCGGCCTACACGCTTGCCGCTGAAACGTGGGTAGCCCCTGCTGCCAGCACGGCCGCCCGGTGCGCCAGCGGACTGCGCCCGGATCACGGTGTTGAAGCCGGTACCGAAGTCCACACCCGTGACACTGCCGCTCACCTGCAGCGGCGAAAATGAGTCCAAGACCGGATAGCCCCCGCACGCTTCGCCCGCATCACAGATCAACAAGTCGTTGTTGAAGTCCGACCCGGCCACTACGATGTAACTGCCCGCGACCACATCGGGGATGCTGAATTGATACACTCCGTTGTTTGCGCTCAATTGCGTGTCATAGACCGTCGCACCCGTGATCGGATCAATGAGCAGAACGTAGTGGAAACCCGCGTTGGCCACTGCATCGTTGATGCTCACCTGCATGATGACCGGGATCGTAACGGTGTCCACTGTCGAGACGATGGTGATCGACGCGGTGTAGGTGTCCACATCCAGCCCCGTGCGGTTCACGGTGACAGTGCGTGTGCCAAGGCCAGTGGCAGGGTCGGATGCCGCGTCGACGGTGAGCCAACTGGCGTTATCTGAAACTGACGTGATGCTCAGAATGCCATCGCCGCTGTTGACCAGCGAGAGCGTTGCGGTGGTGCCCTGCGTGCCAAAGTTGAGGCCGTTGGGTGTG
>JAGVME010000071.1 GCA_020053945.1 Gammaproteobacteria bacterium | reverse complement strand
GTTCGATGCCCGCGCCCATCGGCCGGGCCTGTGCTTCCCGCTGGTAGGCCTCGCGCCGCACCGCATGGTTGCCGCGCGCGCTTTTAGGCACGAGCGCGTCGACACTCCGGCCAATGAGTTCGGTGGCCGGATAGCCGAAGAGTTGCAGCGCCTGAAGATTGGCATGGACGATATTCCCGTGCGCATTGATCAACAGCATCGCGTCGGGAGCGGTCTCCAGAAAATCATGCAGGGGGGTGGTGTCCATGGAATACCTTACGCGCGACGCGGCAGGTGGGTGGAGGGGTGCCGTTGCGGCGCATCCACTGTTCGGCTTTTGGGGGTTTCAGCGCGGCCTATCAAAAAAAGGGGGCGCACGCCGCCGACGGCCGGATTGCTGAGGACGCTTTTCTCGTTCATGCTCCCTCCCAGGAGGCGCCTGGGGTTTAGGCGGGCGCATTTTCCAGCGATTGCCGGGCTGATGCCCGTTGTTTACTTTACCTGCGTAATAATATTAGCGTAATGCCAAGGGTGGAAAATTTGGCTGCCGAGAAGCACCCCCACCTTTGGAGGCAGGCAAGCGAATGATTTGATATACACCCTGCAAAAGTTAATGTCCAGAGATTTTTAAGGGCCTATTTGCCGCGGGTGTTCTCGCGCGCAACACCGGCACAGCTCATTTCGTAACCGCGCGCCCCACCATCACCGTCACCATTTTGTCTGGCTGGATACGGCGCTTGAAGGCCTCTTGGATTTGCGGCAGGGTGATTGCTTCAATGCGGCCAATAAAAGTGTCGAGGTAGTTGAGCGGCATATTATAAAAACCGATCATGCCGATGTAGCCGATAATTTTTTTGTTGGTGTCGATGCGTAGCGGAAACCCCCCGGTGATGTTTTGCTTGGAGGCGCGCAACTCTTTAGCGGTGGGGCCTTTGGCGACGAAATCGGCCAATACGTCACGCACTACTTGCGTCGCTTCAGCGGCGTTTTCATTGCGGGTTTGCAGGCCGAGCGTGAAGGGGCCGCGCTCGCGCATCGGCGCAAAGTAGCTGTAAACACTGTACGACAGGCCGCGCTTTTCACGGATTTCTTCGCTCAGGCGCGACACCAACCCACTGCCGCCCAACGTGTGGTTGCCGACATACAGGGCGAAATAATCCGGGTCAGTGCGTTTGATGCCGGGCTGGCCGATAAGGATATGTGTTTGCGCCGAGGGATATTCAATGGTAAGGGTGTTGGCGGCTTCCAGGTCACGCACGTGCGGCAACGGCGATGGAACTTCCCCTTGCGGCAGGTTGGCCACCAATGTTTCAGCGAGCACTTGCGCCTGGGCGCGATCCAACGCGCCGACGATGGCGACGATGGCGTTGTTTGCCACGTAGTAACGGCCATGGTATTTAACGGCATCCTCGCGCGTCAGGGCGTTAACGGTCGCCTCCGTGCCGAGCGGCGGCGCGCCATAAGGGTGACCACCGTAGATGGCTTTGTCAAAGGCCAGGGCGGCAATTTGTTCGGGTGACTCTTTCTGCTGGCGCAGGCTGATTAACATGCGCTTGCGTTCACGCTCAAAGCTGTCTTGCGGAAAGGTGGGTTGGCGCAGGATCAGCGCCATCACATCCAGCGCCGGGTTTAATGTTTCGGGCTTGCTCAGGCTGCGCAGGCTGACCGTCGCCATTTCGCCGTCGGCATGCGCCGCAAATTGCGCGCCCAGGCCTTCAAAATGTTCGGCGATCTGGTCAGCATTCAAATTACCGGCGCCGTCTCCCAGCAGGCCGCTGGTGAGTTGGGAAATGCCGCCCTTGCCGTCTTCGTCACGCGCGCCGCCAGCATCAAAAATGACGCTGACATCCACCATCGGCAATTCGGGCGCAGGCACAAAATAAACGCGCGCGCCATTGGCGGTTTGCCAGTGTTGAATCACGGGCGCGGCATTGACCAGCGCGACGGGCGCCAGCGTTAATCCCGCTAACAATACTAAAGGCAATACTAAAAACCCGCTGACTTTTCTTTTCATATTAAGTGAGATCCTGTGCGGTAAAATAAAGTGATTAATGACCATGGCGGCCTCCTTTCGCAGGAGCACGGGGCTGCGCCTTCTCATCCATGGGCTGCGGCTCAAGCACGGCCACAGTGAGGCGGTCATCTATAAGATATTTGCGTGCTACTTGCTGCACTTGTTCGGGCGTTACCGCGTTGAGTTTGTCAACATATTCTTCGAGCAAGGTGTGGCTCAGGCCCACCGTCACCAGCGTGCCTATTTGCATGGCCTGGTAAAAAGGCGAATCCAGCTCATACACCTTACTGGCCACCACCTGCGCTTTGATGCGGGTGAGATCCTGCTCATTCACCAGCTCATCATGCAGACGTTTGATCTGCGCGCGGATGGCGTTTTCCAGGGCTTCGGCGCTGTGGCCTTGGCTGGGCGTGCCGGAGAACGTCAGCAAATCCTGCGCGCCGTTATACAGGTTATAACCCGTGCCGATGCTGGCCGCAATCTGTGAACCACGCACCAGCTCTTTGGCAAACCGCGCGCTGTCACCGCCGTCCAATACTCCCGCCAGCATTTCCAGCGCATAAGGTTCCCAGGCTTCCGGCGCGGTTTTGATTACCGGCACTTTGTAGCCCATCATCATCACCGGCAACTCGGCGGGGGCTTTTACGGTAATGCGGCGCACCCCTTTCTGTTCTATTTCAAGGCGCGGCTTGCTGGGCGTAATCTTGCCTGATTTGAGCGGCCCGAAATATTTTTTCGCCAAGGCAAACACGTCAGCCGCCTTCACGTCGCCGACCACCACCACGGTGGCATTGTTGGGCGCATACCATTTTTCATACCAGGCGCGCAGATCCTCTATGCGCATATTTTCGAGGTCATCCATCCAACCGATGATGGGGTAACGGTACGGGCTGGTGACAAACGCGGTGGCGGCAAATTGTTCGTAGGTTAACGATTGTGGATCATCATCGGTACGCAGGCGGCGCTCTTCCATCACCACTTTGACTTCTTTCAAAAACTCTTCTTTAGGCAGGGTGAGATTGCGCATGCGGTCGGCTTCCAGTTCAAAGCTGACGTTGAGGCGGCTTTTTTCCATCTGCTGGAAATACGCGGTGTAATCCTGGCCGGTAAAGGCATTTTCGCGCCCGCCATTGGCGGCGATAATCCGCGAAAATTCGCCTGCCGAATGGGCACGGGTGCCTTTGAACATCATATGCTCAAGTACATGCGAAACCCCGGTGATGCCATCATGCTCATAGCTGCTGCCCACCTTGTACCACACTTGCGATACCATCACGGGCGCGCGGTGGTCTTCTTTTACAATGACCCGGAGACCATTGCTGAGGGTGAGTTCATGGATCGGGCTGGCGGCCTGCGCCATGGGCGGGAAGCCAGATTGCAGAAAAAACAGGCCAAGGAAGGCGGTGAAGAAAAAACGTAGCTGCATCATGCGGGGGTATCCTTGTTGGTCGTAGTGTTTTTGTCTAAACAAAAATAAGCTTATAGATGTTAGAATAGGCGCCCATTGTAGAATAAATCCTGTCATTTCGACCAACGGGAGAAATCTTGAGGTTCGCGTGGGGGTTGCTATATCCACAGCAAAGATTTCTCCCCGCACTTTCGCGGGAGTCGATAATGACAGTGCGTTGAAAGTTATTGACCGAGAATATCATGTTTGGTTTCAAAAAAAATAAGTCCGCCAGCGAAACACGTGGCGAAACACCTGCTGAAACCCTGCCACAAGAGGCTCCGGGGGAGCCTATCCCCGCGACTGGATTTTTTGCGCGCCTTAAAACCCAGTTGACGCGCACCCGCCAAGGCCTGACCGAAGGCCTGGCGAATCTGGTGTTGGGCAAAAAACAGATCGACGCCGAAGTGTTGGAAGACCTGGAAACACGTTTGCTAAGCGCCGACGTGGGCGTGGAAGCCACCCAGGCGATTATCGCCAACCTGACCGCCCGCGTGGCGCGCAAGCAGCTTGATGATACCGACGCGCTGTTTGCCGCGCTGCGCGAAAACATGCTGGCGATCTTGAACCCCGTCAGTCAGCCGTTGATGATTTCTGATAACCGGCGCCCTTTTGTGATGCTGATGGTCGGTATTAACGGCGCGGGCAAAACCACCACCATCGGCAAGCTCGCCAAGCGCTTGCAAGGGCAGGGACATTCGGTGGTGCTGGCCGCTGGCGATACGTTCCGCGCGGCGGCGGTGGAGCAGTTACAGGTATGGGGCGAACGGAATAATATTGCCGTCATTGCCCAGCGCGCCAATAGCCAGGGCGGTAACGCCGATCCGGCGTCGGTGGCCTTTGACGCAGTGCAAGCCGCCCAGGCGCGGGGGTTGGATGTATTGCTGGTGGATACCGCCGGCCGTTTGCACACGCAGACCAATTTGATGGAAGAGTTGAAGAAGGTCAAGCGCGTCATCGCCAAGCTCGACACCACCGCGCCGCATGAGATTATGCTGGTGGTGGACGCCAGCATCGGCCAGAACGCACTGAACCAAGCCCAGCAATTCCACCAGGCGGTGGGGCTCACCGGCATCACGCTAACCAAACTCGATGGCACCGCCAAAGGCGGCATTGTTTTCGCCATCGCGCAAAAAACCGGCCTGCCAATCCGTTATATTGGTGTGGGCGAGGGCATTGACGACTTGCGCGAGTTTAACGCTGCCGAGTTTGTGGATGCATTGCTTGGGCAGCAACCCCCGGGAAAAAACGACTGAACCACGGAGGGCATGGAGAAAAGAGGAAAAACGGGGTATTGGCTAGACAAGGCGTGCCACGCCACCGGATGGGGTGGTAGGGTTTGTTACGCTGTCCCTGCGAATTTCTTTCTGTCCTCCGTGTTCTCCGTGGTTCAACAGCTTTTAGGTTAAGCCATGATCCAATTTACCAATGTAATCAAACGTTACGCCAGCGGACAGGAAGCTCTGAGCAATGTCAGTTTTGACATCGCCAAGGGCGACATGGCATTTCTCACTGGCCATTCCGGGGCAGGCAAAAGCACGCTGCTGAAGCTGATCGCCTGCATCGAACGGCCCACCAGCGGCCAAGTAGTGGTCAACGGGCGCAATCTTGCGCACATCAAACGTGCGCAGGTGCCCGCTTTACGGCGGCAGATCGGCATGATTTTTCAGGATCATAAGTTGATCGCCGAGCGCACTGTGTTTGACAATGTGGCGCTGCCGCTGATAATCGCGGGTCTGCATAACCCCGTTGAAACGGCGCGGCGGGTACGTGCCGCGCTCGACAAAGTGGGTCTCCTCGGCAAAGAAAAACAGTTTCCGGTGACACTCTCCAGTGGCGAGCAGCAGCGCGTCGGCATCGCCCGCGCCGTGGTTAACAAACCTGCCGTGCTGCTGGCCGATGAGCCCACCGGCAATCTCGACCCCGACCTGGCTGCGGAAGTCATGGGGCTGTTTGAACAGTTTAATCAGGTGGGCGTCACGGTATTGATCGTCAGCCATAACCTTAGGCTGATCTCGCGCTTTCAGCACCGCATTCTCCATCTGGAAAAAGGGAGTTTATTATCCCCCGCCCTCCCCGCAACCGAGGCGCCGCCATGCGCCTGAAAAATTATCTGCTGAACCACGCCTACGCGCTGGTGTATAGCCTGGGACAAATCAGCCGTACACCGCTGTCGGGCATGATGACGGTGATGGTGATCGGCATTACGCTGGCGCTGCCCACTGTGTTGTACGTGGCCTTGCAAAACACCCAACAACTCACCGCCGGACTCGACAACGTGGCGCAGATATCGCTGTTCCTGAAGAAAGATGCGCGTGAACAAAGCGCCACGGATTTAGCCGGACAGTTGCGCCGTAACCCGGACATCGCCACGGTGGAGGTGATTACCCCCGACCAGGCGCTGGAGGAGTTTCGCCATAGCGCCGGATTTGCTGACGCCCTGCGCGCCCTCGAAGAAAACCCGCTGCCGTTTGTGCTGGTAATCAAACCCGTCACTGCCCATCCAGACACTGTGGCGCGCTTGCAGGCGACCCTGCAAAAATTTCCCGAAGCCGACTTTGCGCAACTGGATATGCAATGGGTGCAACGCCTCTACGCGGCGCTGGGGGTTGCGCAACAGGGCGTGATGATCCTTGCCGGATTGCTGGGTGTGGGCGTGCTGCTGATTGTGGGCAATACCATCCGGCTCGGCATACACAGCAACCGCGACGAAATCACCATCACCAAACTGATGGGTGCCACGGACGCCTTCGTGCGCCGACCGTTTCTCTATGCCGGCATTTGGTATGGCATGCTGGGGGGGCTGCTGGCCTGGCTGCTGGTGAGTGTCGCGCTCGTGTTGCTGGCCGAACCCGTGGCACGCCTGTCGGCCCTTTATGGCAGCCGCTTTGTGCTGGGGGGGTTGGATGTATCAGGCGCGCTGATATTATTGCTTGGCGCTACCCTGCTCGGGTTGCTGGGCTCCTGGCTGGCGGTGGGGCGGCATTTGCGTGCGGTTGAGCCTGTATAGTTTGGTAAGGGGCCATATTTACCTTGCAAGGAAATGAATTGATAATCCACCGCCCATCACACGGGATCCTATTTTTTTTGGTGCTATTGCCGTTAGT
>JAGVME010000045.1 GCA_020053945.1 Gammaproteobacteria bacterium | reverse complement strand
CCAGGGTAAAGACAATGCGCGCATTTACCTCAAAGAGCATCCCGCGCTGGCACGCAGCATCGAAGATAAAATCCGCGCCAAGCTGCTGACCAAAGCCGTCAACGCCGAACCCGAGAAGCTCGACGCTTGAGCTTGATGCCGTGAACGGCCGCCGTTCCCGATCTGCTACTGAAGCCGCACCTCTTAGCCCGCGCCGCACCGCCATGAACCTGTTGGCGCGGCGCGAGCACTCCACCCGCGAACTGAAGCGCAAGCTGAAAGTGCGTGGCATGGAAGGCGTTGCCGTGGATCAAGCCTTGGCTGCTTTGCAAGAGGAGCGACTGCTCAGTGATGAGCGTTTTGTGGAAATGCTGGTGCATTCGCGCGTCGGCAAAGGCCAGGGGCCACTGCGTATCCAGGCCGAATTGCGCGAACATGGTGTGAGCGATGAACTAGTCAGCGCCGCTGTGGATATACACGACCCACAGTGGTACGAAAGCATTAAAGAAGTGCGGCACAAGCGCTTCGGCGCAAGCGTGCCGAGTACTATTAATGAACGCGCCAAACAGATGCGTTTTCTACAATACCGGGGATTTACCCCGGAACAAATCCGTGCGGTTTTCAAATCGCGTGGTAGTGATGAGTGATTAGCAGTTGAGTGATGAAGTGAAAATGATGACCAGTGCCGAACTCCGCAATGCCTTCCTCGAGTTTTTTCGTGGCCATGGCCACACTATCGTGCCCAGCAGTTCGCTGGTGCCATCCAATGACGCCACGCTGTTGTTTACCAATGCTGGCATGGTGCAATTCAAAGACGTGTTCCTCGGGCTGGAGCAGCGCCCTTACGTGCGTGCAGTGAGTTCGCAGCGCTGCGTGCGTGCCGGTGGCAAACACAATGATCTGGAAAATGTCGGCTACACAGCGCGTCACCACACCTTTTTTGAAATGCTCGGCAACTTCAGTTTTGGGGATTACTTCAAACGGGATGCGATTCGTTATGGCTGGGAATTTCTCACTCAAGTATTAAAGTTACCGCCGGAACGCTTGTGGATCACCGTGTTTGAAGAAGACCAGGAAGCCGCCGACATCTGGCTCAACGAGATCAAGGTCAGTCCGCAGCGTTTTTCACGCATCGGCGCACATGACAACTTCTGGGCGATGGGTGATACCGGCCCCTGCGGCCCGTGTTCCGAAATATTTTATGACCACGGCCCGGCGATTGCCGGTGGCCCGCCCGGCACGCCTGAGGGTGATGGCGACCGCTACGTCGAAATCTGGAACCTGGTGTTCATGCAGTATAACCGCGCGCCCGACGGTACGTTGACACCGTTGCCCAAGCCCTCGGTCGACACCGGCATGGGGTTGGAGCGCCTCGCGGCGGTGATGCAGAAAGTACATAGCAATTATGACATTGACCTGTTCCGTAACCTGATTCGCGCCATTGCTAAACTGGCGAAGGTCGATGACATTTCAGGAAGCTCACTGAAAGTCGTTGCGGACCATATCCGCGCCAGCGCGTTTTTGATCACCGATGGTGTCATGCCATCCAACGAAGGGCGCGGCTATGTGCTACGCCGTATTATCCGCCGCGCCATCCGGCACGGTCATAAGCTGGGCTTCAAGGAACCCTTCTTCCACAAGCTGGTCGCGCCGCTGGTGGTTGAAATGGGTGCGGCTTATCCTGAGCTGACACGCGCCCAGGAACAGGTAGAACGCATGCTGCTTCTCGAAGAAGAGCGTTTTGCCGAAACCCTGGAAAATGGCCTGAAAATGCTCGAGCAGGACATAGCGAAACGCAGCGGCAAGACCATCCCCGGCGATACCCTATTCCGTCTCTACGACACCTACGGTTTCCCCGTTGATCTGACCGGCGACATTGCCCGCGAGCGCGGCCTGAGTATTGATATGGCCGGATTTGAGCGTGAAATGGAAGCGCAGCGCAACCGTGCCCGTGCTGCCAGCCAATTTGACATGGCCTATGGTGGCCGTCTCATGGGCATAGAAGGCAAGACCGATTTCAGCGGCTACACGCAACTTGCAGACACCGCCACCGTCATCGCGCTGTATCGAGAAGACGGCACCGCCGTGCCCGCGCTGGAAGCGGCGCAAGGCGGTAAAGTAATATTGGACCGCACGCCGTTTTATGCGGAATCCGGCGGACAGGTGGGCGATGTGGGCATCATCAGCAATGCCCAAGCCAGCTTTGCGGTCAACGACACCCAAAAACAGGGCGAAGGCGTGCATATTCACAACGGCACCCTCACAAAGGGCGCGCTGCGTGTCGGGGACAAGGTTGAAGCTGCTGTGAACGCCGAGGCGCGCCAGGCGATTGCGCTCAACCATTCCGCGACGCATCTGCTGCACGCCGCGTTGCGCCGCGTGCTCGGCACTCACGTCGCCCAAAAGGGATCGCTGGTTGATCCGCAACGCCTGCGTTTTGACTTTTCGCATTTTGAGCCATTGACTCCTGCTCAGATCAAGGAAGTTGAAACCCTGGTCAATGAACAGGTTCGCGTTAATCACGCCGCCCAGACCCGTGTCATGGCCTATGATCAGGCCGTGGGCGCGGGGGCGATGGCGCTGTTCGGCGAAAAATACGGCGACGAAGTGCGGGTGCTGAGCATCGGAGAATTTTCCACGGAATTGTGCGGCGGCACGCATGTGCAGCGCGCGGGTGACATCGGCGTATTCAAAATCACTTCCGAAGCGGGTGTCGCGTCGGGCGTGCGGCGCATCGAGGCTGTGACTGGCCAGCGTGCGTTGGACTGGATAGCCGCCGACGAAACGCGGCTGTTGACCATTGCCGACTTGGTCAAATCCAGCCGTGATGCCGTGGACGATAAAGTGCGTCAGCTTCTCGATCGCACCCGTAAACTGGAAAAAGAACTGGAACAGCTCAAAGGCAAAATCGCCAGCAGCCAAGGCAGTGATCTTGCTACGCAGGCGGTGGATGTGGGTGGCATCAAAGTGCTGGCCGCGTTGCTCGAGGGCGTTGATCCCAAGGCCTTGCGTGATACCGTGGATCAGCTCAAAAACAAACTCGGCTCAGCAGCGATTATCCTCGCCGCCGTGGCAGATGGCAAAGTCAGCCTGGTGGCGGGCGTCACCAAAGATTGCATGGCGCAAGTCAAAGCCGGTGATCTCGTAAATGCCGTGGCGCTGCAAGTAGGTGGCAAAGGCGGTGGCCGCCCCGACATGGCCCAAGCCGGTGGTGACAACCCAGCGGCGCTGGCTGGCGCGCTGGCTTCGGTACCGGAGTGGGTGCGCAGCCGGTTGGGTTAATCTAACAGGTTGTTGAAAAAACCCTTCCATGGGTTTTTTCAACACGCAAAGCGAAAAATGTGATTTTCGCTTTGCTCCATTTTTCAAATACATACAGCGTGTTTGAAAAATGGCAGCCCATCCGTGGGCTGCACGCAGGCTGTTTTTCAACAGCCTGCTAAAACCGGCGCTTGGCAACTACTGATGCAGCGGTGCTGGCACCCACTGCTGTTTCGGTTTCGCTGGTTGCATTGGGTGCCCATACACGGCTTTGCTGTAAAATTTCCGCCGCCCGTCCGCCGCATCCCCACAAGCGAATACAGCGTTCGGCCTCGATACGAATCGCATCGCGTGTCTGTTCCACGAGTTCCGCATAACCGGTGTCGGGCGTCCGTGCATTCTGGCGGATGCGCTTTGCAACTACGTCGAACAGTGGCGTGCTGTAATTGATTTTAGCCGCGCCACATTGGATCATGCGCCGGAATTGATCGTCGGACAGGCCACCGCCACCATGAAGACCCAACGGGATACCGAGCGCCTGATTGATTTTCGCCAGGCGCGAAAAATCGTGTTTGGTGCTGCCGCGCTCCATCCGGCTGACGGATACTGCCAGGCAAGTGACGCCAGTGCGTTCCACATAATGTTTGGCTTCGATGGGCGAGGTTACTCTGCCTGCTGTTGATTCCGGCGTTTCTCCATTGTCGAGATTAGCCAACTCGCCGACTACCATGACACCGCGTGGCGCCCCCAGCTCCACAGCTTTCTTCGTCAGCGCTACATTGTCGGGAAAGTTGAGTTGGGAGGCATTAAAAACCACACCACCGCAACCTGTTTTGATGGCTTCCGCCACGGTGTTGGGGTCGCCTTCCACTTCCACCTGAAATGCAATCGGTATGGTGGCGCGCTGTGCCATACTCACGACCGCCAAGGCCAGCGGTTCAATATTCTCCGTGCCCGGATAAGCTTTTGACAAACTCAAAATGATCGGTGCGCGCATGGTTTCCGCCGCGTCCACTACACCTCCCAACATATCCCAACCCGCAACACCAAATGCACCCACCGCATAGTTGTAACGGTAGGCGTGCTGCAACATATCGGTCATATTGATTAAAGGCATCTTATAATCCCAAGGCAATATAAAGGGAGTCTGAAGTCAATACTGTTCGGTTTAGCCGTGCGTGGTGAGCCTGTCGAACCACCCCACCCCGCATCCAGATACCCTTCGACAGGCTGAGGGCGAACCGGATGTATTAAACGAACAGCATTCTGGAGTTCAACGCGTCAACCCCATGTAGAGCAACGGCAGTTTTTCCGGCAGCCGCTGCACATGATCCACCACCATATAATTCTTCGCGCCAAAAATGCGCGAGACATACTGATCAGCGCCGGGGTCGAGGCTCAAGCAATAGGTGCTAATGCCATTACGCGCCAACTCTTCGACTGATTTTTTGGCATCGAAGCGCAGATACTGCGGGTCGCGCACATCGTTATCGGCGGGCTCGCCATCAGTGACCACCAACAATAATTTTTTCTGGCTGGGCTGGCGTTTGAGGATCGAACCGGCATGGCGTATCGCCGCGCCCATGCGTGTGGAGAGTTCACCGCGCATACCCGCCAGGCGGGCTTTAGCCTTGTCGTCATAGGGCGCGCCAAAATCTTTGAAGCGGAAATATTCAATGTCGTGGCGGCCATTCGAATCAAAGCCATGGATGGCGAACGGATCGCCGATTTTATCCAGCGCGTCCGCCAGCAACACCGTCGCTTCGCGCGCCAGTTGCAACACGCTGTTGTCTGACCCACGCACCGAGTCATTGGTGGACTCGGAGAGGTCAATTAACAACAGCACCGACAAATCCCGCACCTTGCGCACGTTGCGCATCATGATGCGTGGGTCGGGCTGTTCGCCCATGCGTAGCTCGATCATGGCACGAATCGCTGCATTCAAATCGATCTCATCGCCATCCTCCTGTTTGCGGATACGCTGCACGCCTTGCGGCTGCATACCTTCAATGAGGAATTTCAGGCGGCTGATGATGGGCTTGTGTTTGACCACAATCTCGTCGATGATCGCCACATCGCCAGGCGCGGCGCGTTTTTCGAGAACGGTACACCAATCAGGCCGTTCCAATTGCATCTGGTAATCCCACTCGGCGTAATGATAGGGCTGCGGGGGTGGCTCGCGTCCTTCCTTCTGATTGATGCTGGTAGTGGGATCCTCGTCGTGGAAAAACTCGGTAGGCAACACCCAGATTTCACCGGCATCGTCACCTGCGCCAGGCACGTCCAGCGTGTTCAGCATTTCCATCAAGCTGGCATATTTACGTACTTGCTGTACATTCACGCCTGCCACCACCTGCCCCGCTTCGCGCAAATCGGCGAATTCCCACATGTAGCGGTTATCGTCGCGGTAGGGAATATCAACTACATCATTGGCCGACGAAAAAACTATCCCCATCTTTAATAAGGCATCACTGAGCTGCAAACCAATCGTGCGAGATATTTCTGTCCCAAGCGTGCGCGCTGTTTCTATGGATTGTAACTGTGCCTGTTGCTCGTTAAATAATTGGCGCCCCAGTGTCACCCAGGCGTGATCATCACGATAGTCCGGATCCAGCCAGGCGTGCGCCAGACGCGCCATCAACGCGCCCGCCGACGCTCCGGTCGCAGGAGTTGCCGTATGCAAGGGTAACCAGATGTGTTGTAAACCAGGAAAACGCTGCACGGCCAATGCTTCCACCCGCGCATCTTCGACCAGGCCGATCAGTGCTATCTGCAAGGCAGAGAGTCCTGCATTGTCAAATTGTGTGGTGGTATAAACCACGTGACACGCAGCATGTGCGGCAGCGGCGCGGTACACTTCCAGTCCGCTGAGCTGTGCTACCCCGGCATCGCCTGGGGGGTGATCATCATAGGCATCGGGCAAGTGCATGATGAAGCCTTCGATGTAGGGGCGATATCCTTCACGCGATTCAAAATCGCCGCTGGTAGGGCGCATGTAAAAATCGCGCGCCCACAGTGCGCGCAGATACATGCCAATGCGCCGCTGCACGTCAATGAACAAGGTACCCTTGCGTTCTTTTTGCAGCACGCCCAATGATTCCGGGCTTTGCAGGCTGAAATAAAGTTGCTGCGCATCGAAGTCTGTTTTGTGTGCGTGCGCGCCCCACAATGCCCAGCGCCGCAATCCGCCCAGCGTCAATTGTCCGAGCAGGGTGCCGAGCTGATCCAGCATCGGACGCACACCGCGTGGCGCCTGCGCCATTAAGGTATCGAGCAGATGGAGATAACCGCGGAACAATTCCAAATCACCGAGCCGGGAAGCCGCCACCGGACTCGAAGAAAAAATCAGGGAGATGACCGTGGCGCTGGTTTTGGAATACATCTTGATGGCGGTGCTTAGCAGATCGCTTACAGCATCTTCGCCGATTTCGTGCGCCACCGCAGGGGCACTTTGAATAAAGCTCACTACCAGATCCGTGCCCCGGCCCAAAGACTTCAAGCTTGCGGCGCCTTGCAGATACGCTTCCAGGCCACGCGGGGTGAATGTCCGCGCCGCTTCGGTCCATGAGGCGCGCAACACTTCAGCCGCGTGCTCCCCCAGATCATCCAGGATGTCCTGATATTTTTCGAGCTCGACTGCCATTATCTTGCCCTATGGCTCGGTTAAAAAAATGTCGTTACCGCCGCATCCAGCGCATCGCGCATATCCGGGTCATCAGTAATGGGGCGTACCAGGGTGACGCGGCATGCCGCGACAGGGTCGACACCTTTGTTAATCAACGAACCTGCATAGATCAACATGCGCGTCGAGATGCCTTCATCAAGGCCATGGCCTTTGAGATTACGCGCGCGTTCGGCGATGCTCACCAGCTTGCCAGCGACATCACTGCCCACACCCGTTTCATGGGCAACGATTTCGGTTTCGATATCGTGCTCGGGATAGTTGAAATCCAGTGCGCCAAAGCGTTGTTTAGTGGATTGCTTCAGGTCTTTCATCAGGCTTTGATAGCCGGGGTTATATGAAATCACAATCTGGAAATCGGCGTGCGCGTTGAGCAACTCACCCTTTTTTTCCAGCGGCAACACGCGGCGATTATCCGTGAGCGGATGAATTACCACCGTAGTGTCCTGACGCGCTTCCACCACTTCATCGAGGTAGCAGATCGCACCATAACGCGCAGCCAGTGCGAGCGGACCATCCTGCCAACGTGTTCCTTGTGCATCAAGCAGGAAACGTCCCACCAGATCAGAGGCGGTCATGTCTTCGTTGCAGGCCACGGTGATCAAGGGCTTGCCCAGTTTCCACGCCATGTATTCCACGAAACGTGTTTTGCCACAGCCGGTCGGGCCTTTTAGCATGATCGGCATACGCACCGAATAGGCGGCTTCATACAATGCCACCTCATCGCCCACAGCACGGTAGTAGGGTTCTTTACGAACCCGGTATTGTTCTAATCCTTCTGACATTTCTACAAACCTCTTAATGCAATTTAATCGGGCCAGACCCGCTGCGGGTGCAGATCATCTGCACGCCGGATGGGATTCGCTACGGGCGGCT
>JAGVME010000021.1 GCA_020053945.1 Gammaproteobacteria bacterium | reverse complement strand
TTAGCCGATGACCTTTTCATCCGCTTGGCACATTATGATGCCGCTTGAAGAGGGGGGGAGTCCATTTCATTAGGGTGGGTTAGCGTTTTTTGCGTAACCTGCCCCAAGCGTTGCGTAACAATACAATGCATTGTTTCGTATTCAGCATAACCATGAGGAAGATAGAAATGAAATTTCCTGTAATCACCATCGCATCTGTCTGTATTGCTTTGGTACTGAGTGCCTGTGGAAAACAACAGCAGCAGGAGGAAGATCCCTCCGTTTCTTCTCCAGTCTCAGCAGTCAACCCCGCAGAGTCAAAACCGGAATCGCTCCCAGCCGCTCAGCCTGCTTCACCCTCTGTAGCTGGCATCCCTGTTTCACCCACGGTTGCTGCTCCCGAAGTCTCCAAACCCCAGGAAAGCGTCCCGGCGAAACCAGTAGTCGTTGAAAAAAAGGCGCCTGCCGAACAAGTGGCCTCGTCTACCCCGACCAAATCCGAGAGCAGTTCAGACGCCCTGGCCCTGGCGCAAAAGAGCGGCTGCCTTGCCTGTCATAGCGTAGAGAAGAAGATTGTGGGTCCGGCGTGGAAGGATGTGTCCGCCAAATACAAAGGCGATGCCGAAGCCAAAGCCAGATTGATAGCCAAAGTCAAATCGGGTGGCAAAGGAAATTGGACAGAAGTAACCGGCGGTGTGCCCATGCCCCCTTACTCCCCGCGTGTCTCCGATGCGGATATCGAAACACTGGTAACCTTTGTGCTGTCGCTGGCGAAGTAGGGGACGGTTGCCGAAAATATGCAAGATTTTGACTGCAACGGCCTGCATTAACCCTCCGCTATGCGCTTCTTCCCACGCTTCTGTTCAATTATTAGGTCGAGCTAATATAAAGACCCGACTTGCATGCAGAGGTTGGGGCGGATTCAGCGGTTCAACAGCCATCCCGTAACATTTTTTGTTGTTCGCCTTGCATGGCGGGCGATTCTGGTTTAATCTTCCGCGTCTTGTATATGGTTGCCCGCATAGCGCGGCCATTTCCCTGGAGAGGTGTCCGAGCGGTTTAAGGAGCACGCCTGGAAAGTGTGTATACGTTCATAGCGTATCGAGGGTTCGAATCCCTCCCTCTCCGCCATTTTATTTTTGAAACCATCCTGTTTGGTGAGAGCGGTGTGTAGGCTGGTGTACCCTTTACGGGTACAGTGTTGGGTCCGCTTCGCTTGACCCTACGCTAACCACAAGCACGCATGACAAGCAGCCTCCCCGGTTTTTTGCCACAATGGCAGGCATTGCCGCCTTTACGGTGGCTTCGCGTTCGCTACGATCCTCCTGGTTCCCAGCATTGCCTGGACAAGAGTCGTTGGTTTTCATATTCTTGAAACCATGCGCCTCTTGCAAAACACGCCATTGCTGCATGTTTTTAAGTTTTTATCGCATGAATAAAATCGGTTTGAGGTAACGAAATGATCAGGGTCGGTATTGTAGGCGGCACGGGATACACGGGCGTTGAACTGTTGCGCCTGCTGGCGGCGCATGCCGCAGTGGAATTGTGCGCCATCACCTCGCGTGCCGAAGCGGGCATCGCCGTGGCCGACGTGTTTCCCAATCTGCGCGGGCATATCGACCTGGCGTTCACGGCGCCCGGTATGGCAGCGTTGAAGGTCTGCGACGTGGTGTTCTTTGCTACCCCCAATGGCACCGCCATGGGCATGGCGCGGGAGCTGCTGGAGGCGGGAGTACGCCTGATTGATTTGGCTGCCGATTTCCGCATCAAGGATATCGCGGAGTGGGAAAAATGGTATGGCATGCCCCACGCCTGTCCGGATCTGGTGGCCGAGGCGGTTTACGGGCTGCCCGAAGTCAACCGTGACAAGATCAAGAGCGCGCGGCTGGTAGCCAATCCCGGCTGCTATCCCACCGCGGTGCAACTGGGCTTTCTGCCGCTGGTCGAGGCCGGCATCGTGGATCTGGCACATCTGATCGCCGATGCAAAATCCGGAGTCTCCGGTGCCGGCCGCAAGGCCGAGGTGCATACCCTGTATGCGGAAGCCACTGACAATTTCAAGGCCTACGCCGTGCCTGGCCACCGCCACCTGCCGGAAATCAGGCAGGGACTAGCCGCTCGCGCAGGTAAGCCGGTCGGGCTTACCTTTGTGCCTCACCTGACACCGATGATCCGCGGCATTCAGGCGACGCTTTACGCCCGCATCACTCAAGAGACGGATGTGCAGGCCTTGTTTGAAAGCCGCTATGCCAATGAATATTTTGTGGATGTGTTGCCTGCCGGCGGCCATCCCGAGACGCGCTCGGTGCGGGGCGCGAATTTCTGCCGCATCGCCGTACACCATCCGCAGGGTGGCGACATGATCGTTGTGCTGTCTGTCATCGACAATCTGGTAAAGGGCGCGGCCGGGCAGGCGGTGCAGAACATGAATATCATGTTTGGCTTGGCTGAAACCGAGGGGCTGGGAGGCATCGCGCTGTTGCCCTAGTGGTTCGTTTCACCAAAACGTTGACACGAAACGGCGTCTTTTTCCGCCATGCCGCGTTGCTCGTTGTTGCCATAGAATGAGCTATGGCGCCTCCT
>JAGVME010000015.1 GCA_020053945.1 Gammaproteobacteria bacterium | reverse complement strand
GATGATGCCGGTGCCGGGCTTAAGGCGCACCCGCGCTGCGGAGCTTTTGCGGCGGCCAGTGCCGTAATTTTGTGCTTGTGCTTGTGCCATGTGCAATTCCTGCTAAAAAATAACGTGATATGTAAAAGATTTCTCGCTACGCTCGAAATGACAACATTTAATAGATCAAACATCCAGGGGCGTGGGCTGTTGTGCGGCGTGGCAATGTTCAGCACCGCCAAATACCTTGAGCTTGCGGTACATGGCGCGGCCCAGCGGGTTTTTCGGCAACATGCCTTTTACGGCGATTTCGATGACGCGCTCTGGTGCTTTGTCGAGCAGCTTGCCCAGCGCGATGGTTTTAAGGTTGCCGATGTAGCCGGTGTGATGATGGTACAGCTTGTCTTGCAGCTTGTTGCCTGTGACATGCAGCTTGGCGGCGTTGACCACGACAATATAATCACCGGTATCAACGTGCGGGGTGTATTCGGCTTTGTGCTTGCCGCGCAGACGGCGCGCGATTTCAGTGGCCAGGCGACCTAAAGTCTTGCCGGCGGCATCTACCACGTACCAGTCACGGCGGACGGTTTCGGGGTTGGCGCTGTAGGTTTTCATGGCCTTTGCTCCATTATATAAAGTGATCCAAAACTGCAAGGATAGGGTAAAAGAGGCAGAATTTTACATGAGGCGACGATAATATTCAAGCTATTTACATGATGGGGTTTAGACCATAATAGAAAATTACACATTTTTACATATAAATCATGATATTAACCTGCGGTGGAATAACACCGTCGCCAGCCAGAAAGCGCCTGCGGCGTACAGCAGCGGCACCATCAGGTAGAGCAGGGTGAGGCTGGGCAGGGGTTGGCCGGTCATGAGGGGGCGCACCACGTCGACGGCATGCGCCAGGGGCAGCAGTTGCGCGCCGATCCGCACGGCGTCTGGCATGCCGTCGAGCGGAAAGAACACGCCGCTGACCAGGAACAGGGGGGTGATGACGAGGGTGAAGTAATAGATGAAGAAATCGTAACTTTTGGCGAGGGCGGTGACGACCAGCGCCATGGCGCCGAAACACACACCGATGATGAAGACTACGGGTAATACGCCCAGCGCAGAGATATCATGCACGACGCCGAGCAAGGCGGCGACCAGCAGGATGGGAACGGAACTGATAAGGCTTTTGGTGCCCGCCCAGAGGATTTCGCCCAACACTATGTCATCAATGCTGAGCGGCGTGGCGAGCATGCCGCCCCAGGTGTTTTGCACCGCCATGCGGGTGTAGGCGGAATACAGGCCTTCGAAACTGGCGGTGTTCATGGCGCTGGCGCAGACGATGCCAGAGGCGAGGAAAACGATGTAAGGCAGGCCGTTCACTTCACCAATAAATCCGCCCAGGCCGTAGCCCAACGCTAACAAATAGAGCAGTGGCTCACCGAAATTGCCGATCAGCGCCGGACCAGACAGTTTGCGCCACACGCGCAGGTTACGCCGCCATACCGGGAGCCAGCGCAGGGTGATGGAGGGAAAGGCGCGACTCATTCGCGCAGCTCCTTGCCGGTGAGCTTGATGAATACGTCTTCCAGATTGGCGCGGCGGTGCATAAAGTGCAATTCGGGGCATTGACGCAGGGCATCCAGCAGCGGGCGTTCGTCGGCGAGGTAACAAAACAGGGTTTCGCCGGCATGTTCACTGCGCTGCACAAATTGCTGGCCGATGCTGTTAAACCATTCGTCCATGCCGCGCCCGTGAATTTCGACGACGTGCGGTTCGATGTGCTGACGCACCAGTTCGGCGGGGCTGCCGCTGACGAGGATGCGGCCGCTATCAATAATCACCAGGCGATCACATAGACGCTCGGCCTCTTCCATGTAATGGGTAGTAAGTATCAAGGATTTCCCTTGCGCCAACAGCGTGCGCAGCCGTTGCCAGATGAGTTGGCGCGCCTGCGGGTCGAGGCCGGTGGTGGGCTCGTCGAGAATCAGCAGGTCGGGGTCGTTGATCAGCGCACGCGCCAGGGTGAGGCGGCGCTTCATGCCACCCGACAGGGTGCCGATGCCAACGTGCGCTTTGGCTTCAAGGTTGGCGAAGGCCAGCAGATCGGTGATGCGGGCGTCCAGCGCGGCGCCACGCAAGCCAAAATAGCTGGCATAGGTGGAGAGGTTTTCCATGACAGTAAAGTCAGGGTCAAGATTGTCTTGCTGCGGCACCACGCCGAGGCGCAGATGCATCTGACGCGCCTGCTGCGGAATGGTATAACCGAGTACGTTAAGCTCGCCGGCGCTGGGCAGGGTGGCGCCCATCAACATGCGCAAGGTGGTGGTTTTGCCCGCGCCATTCGGCCCGAGCAGGCCAAAGCATTCGCCGCGCCGCACGGATAAATCCAGGTTATCGACAACGGTTTGGGTACCGTAACGCTTGGTGAGGCCATGCGCTTCGACTACCAGATCGGGCAGTATTTTCGGCTCGGGGAGCATTACAATTTCAAACGCTCGACCACACGCCCGTGGCCGAGGTGCTCTTCGATGATTTCGTCAATATCAGCCTGATCAACATAGGTGTACCATACACCTTCGGGATAGACGACCAGCACCGGGCCTTCGTCGCAGCGATCCAGGCAGCCGGCATTGTTGATACGCACTTCGCCCTTACCGCTCAGGCCCAACTCTTTGGTGCGCTGCTTGGCGTAGTCACGCATCGCTTGGGCATCGTGATTCTGGCAGCAGGCGCGGCCATCGGTGCGTTGATTGGTGCAGAAAAAAACGTGGTGGCGGTAATAAGGCATGGGATGGCGTGGCGCGTTAAAATGGTGCGTGGATTATAAAGAAAAACGGCCTGGCTGCCTATAACATTATAGTGGACTGAACCAAATGGATTTACGCTTAAATTTATGCCTAATTTATTAGCGCACACCGACCGCTGCGTAAAATGCGGCCTGTGCCTGCCCCACTGCCCGACCTATGGCAAAACGCAGAATGAGGGCGAATCGCCGCGCGGACGCATCGCGCTGATCGAGGGGCTGGCGAACGGGCGGCTCGCGCTGACGCCACACCTGGAAGCGCACCTGGACAGTTGCCTGACGTGTCGCGCCTGCGAAAACGTGTGCCCTTCTGAGGTGCAATACGGCACAATTATTGACGCCGGGCGCGCGCTGGTGGCGGCTCAACGTCCACCTTCTGCGCACGAAAAGCTGCTGAACCAAGTGGTTACCCGCCCATCACTGCTGCGGCTGGGTGCGCGGTTACTGCGCTTTTATCAACGCTCTGGTTTGCGCAGTCTGGCGCGTGGCAGTGGCATGCTGAAGTTGACAGGCATGTCGCGCTTCGACGCGCTGCTGCCACCCGTGCCCGCTGTGCGCATCTTGCAGGAATACTATCCCGCCCTTGGCACCGATACACACGGTGATGTAGCGCTGTTTACCGGCTGCGTCGCCAGCGTCATGGACACGCAAACGCTCAACGCGGCGATACGCCTGCTGACGGTATGTGGTTACGGCGTGCATGTGCCACGCACGCAAGGCTGCTGCGGGGCGCTGCACATGCACAGCGGCGCACCCCAACAGGCACATGCGCTGGCAATGCGGAACCTTGATGCTTTTAACGGATTAAAGATCGACGCCATCATCTCCACCGCCAGCGGTTGCGGCGCGCCGCTGGCGGAATATCACAAAATGGATGACGCGGATCGGGGATTGAATAAATTTTCAAAAAAGGTGCGCGACATCAGCGAATTTCTCGCCAGCATCCCCTGGCCGGAAAACGTCACGTTTGCGCCGCTGGAACAACGCGTGGCGGTGCATGAATCGTGCAGCCTGCGCCATGTGCTGCATCAACACGCCCATCCTTACACGTTGTTACGCAAAATCCCCGGCATTGACGTGGTGGGGCTGCCCGGCAATGCGCAGTGTTGCGGCGCGGCGGGCACTTACATGATCACCCAGCCAGCAATGGCGGACGCCCTGCGCCAAGACAAGCTGGCCGCGCTACAGAACAGTGCGGCACAATTATTAGTCACGTCCAACATAGGCTGCGCCTTACACATTGCCGCCGGGCTGCGCGTGGCGGGACAGGAAATTGAGGTGGTTCATCCAGTGGTATTGCTGGCACGGCAACTGCAAATTTCCGGCGGACAGGCTTGACCCCTTGCCCTGCCACGGGTATCTTCCCACCATGCGCCATTACTCCCCCATCGACCATCTGCTGATTAACCTCGACCAGGCATTGCGTACCGTGGCGGGAAAACCGGCAGTGACGGAGCGCGCCAATCCGGCGGATGCGCATGCCGAAAGCGAACTGAGCGCCGCGCAAAAACAGCGGACGGCACGCTTGATGCGCGTGAACCATGCCGGTGAAGTGGCGGCGCAGGCGCTGTATCAAGGGCAAGCGCTCACCGCGCGCGCACCGAAGGTGCGTGAAAAGATGCAGCGTGCCGCGCAGGAAGAAAACGACCATCTGGCGTGGTGCGAAACGCGCATTAAAGAGTTGGATAGCCACACCAGTGTATTGAATCCGGCATGGTATATCGGCTCATTCGCGATTGGCGCGCTGGCCGGCCGGGCGGGAGATAAGTGGAGCCTGGGGTTTCTAGCGGAGACTGAACAGCAAGTGGTAAAACATCTGGAAGAACATTTACGGCAACTGCCGCCGCACGACGTTAAAAGCCACGCGATACTCGAACAGATGCGGCGCGACGAAAACCACCACGCCACCACGGCGCTGGAAGCCGGCGGCGCGCCATTACCCACCCCGATCAAGCATCTGATGCAGCTTACATCACAGCTAATGACCCGTACTGCGTATTGGCTGTAACCCCCCCACACAGGGATGGGGCTGGAGCCGCCTTCAAGCGCTGGCAAGCGCTTCGCGCCGCAACATTTCTCCGGCTAACGCCAGGTAAGCCAGTGCGCCGCGCGAGGTTTTATCATACAGCAATACCGGCAAGCCGTGGCTGGGCGCTTCGGCGAGACGCACGTTACGCGGAATCACGGTACGGTAGAGGGCGTCACCAAAGTGCTGGGTGAGCTGCTCTGATACTTCGTTGGCAAGGTTGTTGCGCGGATCATACATGGTGCGCAGCAAACCTTCGACCTTGAGCTGTGGATTGAGCGTGGCGCGGATCTGCTCGATGGTTTCAAGCAGCGCGGAGAGCCCTTCCAGCGCGTAATACTCGCATTGCATGGGAATAATCACTGAGCGCGCCGCCACCAGCGCGTTGACGGTGAGCATATTCAACGACGGCGGGCAATCTATCAGGATGTAATCATAGTGGGCCTGCACCGATTCAAGTGCCTGGCGCAACCGTTGCTCGCGTTGCGGCAATGACATGAGCCGCACTTCCGCGGCGGTAAGGTCAGCATTGGACGGCACCAACGCATAGCCGGCCTGGGGTGTGGCCACGGTGACGGCCGCCATGTCGCGCTCGCCCAGCAGCAAGTCGTAACTGGAATAGCTCAAAATGTTTTTATCGACGCCGCTGCCCATGGTGGCGTTACCCTGTGGGTCAAGATCCACCAGCAACACGCGGCGCTTGGTTGCCGCCAGGGACGCCGCAAGGTTGACGCTGGTAGTGGTCTTGCCGACCCCACCTTTTTGATTGGCTATTGCGATAATTTTGCCCATGCATGTCATCCTGAAAACCGTGGCGGAAATGGGCACGGATAGTTGATCAATTTGAATTTCGCCCCATAGCGCTGTCCCCCGCCGCACCCACCAAAAGTAGGCGCCTCTAGCAGCCTGTCGGACTTAGGATGAATCTACCGCAAAAATGTCGGGTGCCTTCGCTGCGCTCTTCCAGGCGAACGGCGGGGTGTTGATGAATATATCCATTCTACGCCTGCAATCCAATGCGCACCACATGGCGTTGCGCATCCAGCCCCGGCACCTGCAAAACCTCCACGCCCTGCACCACAAAGCCCGGCGGCACGCTTGCCAGTTCTGGGCCAGGGTATTCGCCCTTCATCGCCAGCATGATACCCTCAGGCTGGCACAAACGACCCGTAGCGGTGAGCATTGCCGACAACTCAGAAAACGCCCGCGAAATGACGGTATCGAACAGAATTTGGGGGAGATAGTCTTCGATTCTGCTGGATTCTACCCGCACGTTGGTCAACCCCAATTCAATACAGGACTGAGTGATGAAGCGGGTTTTTTTGCGGTTGCTGTCGAGCAGCACGAACTCCCATTCCGGCTTTGCCAAGGCCAGGGGAATGCCAGGTAACCCGGCACCGCTACCCACATCCAGCACGCGCGAACCGCGCAAATACGGGGCCACGGACAAACTGTCGAGTAGATGACGTGTCACCATCTCGGCCGGATCCCGCACCGCCGTAAGGTTATAAACACGGTTCCACTTGGCCAGCAAACCCACATAAGCCAACAATTTCTCTTGAACGGCAGCGGACAACGGCAACCCCATCTGCTCCAGCCCACGTGACAAGGTTGCGGCCCGAGTGGAGTCTTGAGATAGGTAGGAAGGATGGGGCATGGGCGCTGTAAATTTGGCTGAAAAGGGAGTTTAACCTAAAAACCTCGGCAGAGGCGTTGCGAGAAAGATTAAGGTGCTAAGGTGCGGAAGATGTTCTTGCCCAGATTTGGCACATTAGGCATTAGCAACGGGCTCCAACTGGGCTTTAGGTTAAACATGGGCATTCCATAAGGCCGATCAAGGTACAATCTACGCCACGGCGGCCGCCATTGGGGCGGTAAAGAGCCAGCCACAGAGGATTGAGACCCACCACCCATGCCTGCGCCAGCGTACCCCCAATATAATTGTCCGTCAATGCGTAACCATTATTTGCTATGGAAGACCCCAAGGTGATGCCCGAACATCTGTCGAAAACGGACCCATGCCGCCTCCGCCAGTGTTTTGACCTGAGCCGCATCACCGCGGTGAGCGTGGCGGGCTGCCCAACCACAGTGTCAGTGTGGTTGGCATTGTTAGCCAAGGGACACGGGACACGGGACACGGGAGTGTGGCACTGCCACTAGTAGATGGTTTGCGGCCATTCTAACCACGTGCCCCGGCACCGTTGACAACCCATGGGATGCCATTGATTCGGCAACAATGAATTAACGATACGATTGAATTTATTGATTTCGACCAGAATCAGGCAACCAATATTCAGCCTGTCGAAAACCTGATAAAGATTGACGGTGTTAGTTACTAATATTCACTATCTGCTAACGTCAGGTGATCAGCGACAGGGAGAATCCATCAACGCACGCAGCAATTTGGCGAGCCATCATAAAAGCGATAGCGCACCGCGATACAAGAGTTTGCATTATCAAAAAAGATGTGGTATACGTGCTTTTCCCCCCGTTGGGTCTTGGGCTATTTGCTATTCCTTCCTGAAATAAAGGAGGAATAAGCCCTCCCCCTTGACTGACGGCTCCCGCCAGGCGATCTGGTTTGCCCCTGAAATGGATGATGGAGGTAAGCGTAAATGTGGATCCACAGAAAATTCAGCCGCCTATTCGTCCTCTCATTGGCTCTTATAGGGGCAGGGTGCGGCCTGAGTTCGTCTGATGATGACGCCGAACAAGCCCCCCTTCAAAGCCTATCGGAAAAAAAAGATAAAGTGGCCACCGAGCAGGGTGAAAAACCTGCGCAAGGTCACCTCATAGCCTCGGAGGAACTAGCGCGCACCTCACTGGAAAGGGATGGGATTGTAACCGCTCGGCAGGGACGACTGTTCGTCCATGCGCACAACCGTTCGCTGGAGTGGGTTCTCAAGGAGATCTCACGGCAAAGCGGGGTAACGATTATGCGCGCCGCGGGGGGGGCAAACAGCACACTTACCATCCAACTTGAAGAAATGCCATTGGATCAAGGATTACGGCAAATTCTGAAAGGCCACGATATATTTTTCTTTTACGGCGCCGAAGAGAGCAAAGAAGATGGGGGAACCACCCCCGTTACCGTGCCCCTGAAAACGGTCTGGGTTTATCCCAAAGGGGAAGGATTGCGAATGACCTCAACACTTCCCGATCCGGGGGCTGGCACGGCGGAAGGGATAAAAACAAGAATGGCCAATGCGAGTCCAGCGGAGCGGGCTCAATGGGTAGAGTCATTGATCGAGCAGCGGAGGGAAGGCAATCTCGAAGCGGTGCATCTCGCATTAAATGATCGGAGCGATGAGGTTCGGGAGCGTACACTCCATGCAGCCCTAAATTCCGGCACCGCCCTCCCCGCAGCATGGCTCGAAAACCTGGCGTTAAACGATTTTTCCCCAATGGTTCGCTTTCTCGCCGTAGGAGCCATCGTGAACCATTCCGGGGACTCGCTTGTCGTGACTCCGAATGCACGAACGGTCGCGCAACTAGCTCTCAAAGACCCCAGCCTCAATGTGAGAGAACAGGCGCGCCAGGTTTTAGAACAGATGGATCAACCCTTTCAGCCTTCGAATCAACAGGAAGATCCAGGAATTGAATGAAGGGTAAAGGGAATCTTCCGTGTTCTCTGGATCGCAAGAGGCAGGATTAAAGGGTGGAGACAAAGACGGGGACGGAATTTAGGGACAGTCGGGTTCGCCGACATAACCTGGATAATATAAGCACATCTCTAATGTGTTTATATTTAAGTGTAGCAAAGTAGATGGCCCGGATTACGCGGGATCATAACCTGAAACTTGACCTTAATAAGGAGAAGTAAATGAAAGCCATGGATTTAAAAAGTGTAGGCTACCGGAAGATCGTAGCCGCGGGAATGCTCTGCAGCGCCAGTCTTTTCGCTGGACAAACGGGAGCGGCAATCCTCGGTGCGGCAGTGAATATAAATCCGCAGACGAGTCCCGCATTACCCAATCCAACATTTCTCGACTTAAACAGCGCGGCGGGGAACCAACCCGTAGTGACCTTTTCAACTACCGCCCCGAATACCCGGGTTGTGCTTACCTTCAGTTCAGAATGTATCGTTGGAGGTGGCTTTAACAATTACCTAGATATAGACATCGTTATCGATCCCGCAGGCGCCCCTCTTGCGTTTGTCGCGAATCCCACAGTCGGCACCACCACCACCTTCTGTTCCGGAGCGGGCTTCCCCACCCCTCTTCCACCTTCGTTGGAGGGCTTTCCCAGCGTCGTCCAGGCGATTGCCGTCATTCCTACGGCAGGTGTCCATACCGCACAGGTACGAGTGAGGGGATTCGGCTCTCCGATTAATTGGCGCATTGACGATCTCTCATTCGTCATCGAAAATTAATTATTCAAAACTTTTAAAGGAGCCTGGCTTTCATTAAGGAAAGCCAGGCTTTTTTTACGGCCGCCAAAAAATGCCCCTCGCTTCACATGTGGCAAACTTTAAGTCTCACGTTTTTCGGAAAAACACCAATTTTCAATCACATTTTCTTGCAAAACATGTCCATTAGTTGATCTCCCTGCAGCCAACGCCCGCTTTGAATCCTGGGATACTGGGATACTGGGATACTGGGATACTGGATCGATCGGATACGGATGAACCATTTACGCGCAGTCTTAACACATGAAGATGAGCGAGAGCGATCAAGATGTTGAAGATGGACAAAATTTCTCAAATTTTTGCGAAGGCGTAGCCACTCCTTACGGTGAGCGGAAACTGGAGAAAAAATTTCAGGTCCGCCCTATTAGGGTCGCCCGTAGTAGGTTCTAAATTATGTGTTCAGGCTTAAATAAAGGAGGGCTTATCGAATTGAAGGTTCTGCTGGCTCCAAATGAGCCCAGCAAGATAAAGTTGGTAGCGGGGGTAGGATTTGAACCTACGACCTTCGGGTTATGAGCCCGACGAGCTGCCAGACTGCTCCACCCCGCATCAATATCCATACATGATACATCAATGGAGGGTGGTTTTTCAATGTTTATCGCAAATAATAGGCTATACCTGGTTTAGTGCCGCGCCTCCGGGTAAAAGCCCGCGTTAGCCACGCAACAAAGCCACAAACGCCACGGCATAATCATGCTCATCGGCGATACTCAGGTGCCCTTCGCCGATATTGAAGGCGCGCCTTAATTCTTCGGCCTTACCGGAATAGATAAGTTGTGGCTTGCCATGAACATCATGGGTGACACCAATGTCACGCAGGCTCAAGCCATCACGAAAGCCGGTGCCCAAGGCTTTGGCGACAGCTTCTTTGGCGGCGAAGCGCTTGGCAAGAAAATGCGCGCGGCGGGGGGATGCGCGGAACTCCGCAAATTCACTGGCGGTGAGAATACGGCGGGCGAATTTATCACCATAACGTTCAATGCTAACGCGCATCCTGTCAACCCGCACGATGTCGGTGCCGATGCCGAAAATCACGGGCGCCTCGCCTCGCCCATCAACCGTTTCATTTCACGCACCGATTCCTGCAAGCCGGTAAACAGGGCGCGGGCGATAATGGCATGGCCGATATTCAATTCACGGATCTGCGGGATTGCGGCCACTGCCGTGACATTCTGATAATTGAGCCCATGCCCGGCATTGACCTGTAACCCTGCTTTCACCCCATGCTCCACGGCAGATTTAATACGCTGCAATTCTTGCAGGGTGGCCGCCGGATTTTTGGCATCGGCATAATGGCCCGTGTGGATCTCGATGGCGGGAGCGCCAGCACGCGCTGCCGCATCGACTTGGGCAGGATCGGCATTGATGAATAATGATACGCGGCAACCCGCCGCATGCAGGCGGGCACAGGCTTCGGTGATACGCGGCAGTTGCCCGGCGACATCCAACCCACCTTCGGTAGTGAGTTCTTCGCGGCGCTCAGGCACCAAACAGCAATCGGCGGGCTTGATGCGTTCGGCGAACTCCAGCATGGCATCAGTGACGGCCATTTCCAAGTTCATGCGGGTCAGCAAGATATCTTTTAATGTTTCAACATCACGTTCCTGGATGTGGCGGCGGTCCTCACGTAAATGCAATGTAATGCTGTTCGCCCCCGCCTGTTCAGCCTCAATCGCCGCCTGCACCGGATCAGGATAGCGCGTGCCACGTGCCTGCCGCAACGTGGCGATATGGTCAATATTCACACCCAACAAAATATCGCGCGGCAAAACTTCATGAGAATGATACATAAATACGACCTTAAAAATTACTACGTTTAAGCTGGGATATCATTTTATCTTTGTATCCACCGTCTATGCTTTATTTTTAACCCTAAGAAGCCGCGTTGCATTAACCCTAAATCGTCCGTTGGCGCCGTAACATGAAGGCAAGGGGAGGATATATAGTGCGCATCCAAAACGGGGAAGACGTATCGCTTCCGGCGCCTTTACTGCGCGCCCAGTTTTTTCTTCAGCAGTTCATTCAGTAAAGCCGGGTTAGCCTTACCTTGCGTGGCTTTCATCGCTTGCCCGACAAAGAAGCCGAACAGTTTATCCTGTCCGCTGCGGTATTGCTCAAGCTGCTTGGGGTTGTTGGCGATGACGGCGTCAATGGCGGCTTCAATCGCGCCAGTGTCGGTGACTTGCTTCAAGCCTTTTTTCTCGATCACGGTATCGGCGTCGCCTTCGCCGTTCCACATCGCCTCGAAGACTTCTTTGGCGATTTTACCGGAGATGGTGTTGTCGGAAATGCGCCGGATCATGCCGCCCAGCATGTGTGCGGTGACCGGGCTGGCGGTGATTTCCAGGTTGGCTTTGTTCAATGCGCCGGATAAATCGCCCATCACCCAGTTGGCCGCGAGCTTGGCTTCGCCATCGGCGGCCCTTTCGGTGGCCTCAAAGAAGCTGGCGAGTTCGCGGCTGCTGGTGAGCACGCTGGCGTCGTAGGGAGTGAGTCCGTATTGGGAAACAAAGCGCTCGCGTTTTTCATCGGGCAATTCCGGCAAAGTTTTGCGCGTCGCCTCGATGAAGCTATCATCCAATATCACTGGCAACAAATCAGGATCAGGGAAATAGCGGTAATCCATTGCCTCTTCCTTGCTGCGCATGGAACGGGTTTCATCTTTGTTGGCATCGTATAAGCGTGTTTCCTGTATGACGGTGCCGCCGCGTTCCAGCAGATCTGTTTGCCGTTCTATTTCATAATTGATGGCGCGTTCCACAAAGCGGAACGAGTTGATGTTTTTGATTTCTGCGCGCGTGCCGAATTTTTCCCGGCCTTTGGGGCGCATCGAGACGTTGGCATCGCAACGGAATGAACCTTCCTGCATGTTGCCGTCGCAAATTTCCAGGTAGCGTACCAGCGAGTGGATTTTTTTCATGTAGGCGACGGCTTCCTTGGCGGAGCGCAGGTCGGGTTCCGAGACAATTTCCAGCAGCGGCGTACCGGCGCGATTCAGGTCAATGCCGGTGAGGTCGTGAAAATCTTCATGCAATGATTTTCCCGCATCTTCTTCGAGGTGCGCGCGCGTGATACCGATGGTTTTTGTGGTGCCATCATCAAGCTGGATCTCGAGCTTGCCATGCGCGACGATGGGGAGTTCGTACTGGCTGATCTGATAGCCTTTGGGCAAATCCGGGTAAAAATAATTTTTGCGCGCAAACACCGAGCGTGGCGCAATCTTGCAACCGGTGGCGAGGCCAAACTTCACCGCCATGCGCACCGCTTCGGCGTTCAATACCGGCAGCACACCGGGCATGCCTAAATCAACCGCGCAGGCCTGCGTGTTGGGTGCCGCGCCATAGGCGGTCGCGGCGCCTGAAAAAATCTTGCTCCGTGTGGCAAGCTGCGCGTGAATTTCAAGACCGATGACGACTTCCCATTCCATGATAATACAAAACCTCTTGTTATTTCGAAATGTCCGTGTGTGCTGGCAATGCCCGACGCCTGATGCTGTCCCGATCCAGTACTACGAAAAATCCATCGGCGAGATTCTTTTTTTGCGTAAATAATTTCATCAATAGTTGTGATGGCTCCGTGGGTGTTACTGGCAAAAAACGCATATACACCAAGCCCGGCGGGCATGGTAAGCCGCGCACATAAATCAGTTCACCGTAATCCCTGTCGAATGTCAGCAAGACGCGGCGCTCAGCTTCGGCCAAGCTTAGTACCTGAGCATCACTTATTCCGGGTGATAGCTCAGAGATGGCGGTAATGTCAAATCCCGCCTGCCGCAATGCGTATACGGAGGCTAAAGGAATATTTTCATTCGCGAGCAGTTTCAAGCGGCTGTCACGTGTTTCAATGTCATGAACTCTTCATCTTTCAGGCAGAAAGACGCAAAAGCAAACACTGCTTGCAAATCTTCAGCCGTTAACTGCGGATAATTATCCAGAACCTGTTTTTCATGCCAGCCTTGGGCAAATAAATCCAGGAGAAACTCCACCGACAAGCGCGTGCCTTTGATAACAGGTTTGCCCGCCAGTACTGCCGAGTCAACTACAATGCGTGTTTTCCAGTCCATATATTCCATTTGATTTAGCCCAAGGTATCTGGTGATACAAGGTTAAGCTTATTTAAACCCTTCTGGTGCGCGCTGGTGCCAGTCCGTCACCTGCTGGTATTTATGTGCCGCATTTAACAGCCGCGCCTCATCAAAATAGTTTCCGATAATTTGTAATCCCACCGGGCGCTGGCCGACAAAGCCTGCTGGAATTGACATGCCGGGCAGGCCTGCAAGATTGACGGCGATGGTGTAGATATCGGATAAATACATGGTCACGGGGTCAGCGAGCTTTTCGCCAAGGTTAAAGGCCACCGTGGGCGAGGTGGGCCCCATGATCACGTCCACCTGTTTAAATGCCTGCTTGAAGTCCTCGCTGATCAGGCGGCGTAGTTGCTGTGCCTTGGCGTAATAGGCGTCGTAATAACCTGCCGACAGCGCATAGGTGCCGATCATGATGCGGCGTTTAACTTCGGCGCCAAAGCCTTCGCCACGCGAGCGTTTGTAGAGATCGGCAAGGTCTTTGGGATCTTTGCAGCGATAGCCAAAGCGCACGCCATCGAAACGCGATAGATTCGATGAGCATTCGGCGGGCGCGACGACATAATAGGTGGGCACTGACAACATGGTGTTTGGCAGTGTGATTTCGACAATCTCGGCGCCCAGCGTACGGTATTGCTTGATGGCATCGTCGATCACTTTGCCCACCTGGGCATCCAGACCATCGCCGAAATATTCTTTGGGCAAACCGATTTTCAAACCCTGCAATGAATTATTGAGTGTGGCGCGGTAATCGGGCACCGGCGTGTCGACGCTGGTGGAATCGCGCGTATCAAAACCTGCCATGGCGCCGAGCAGTATGGCGCAATCTTCAGCGCTGCGTGCCATCGGCCCGGCTTGGTCAAGGCTGGAGGCAAACGCGATCATGCCGTAACGCGACACGCGGCCATAAGTGGGCTTGATGCCGGTAATGCCGCACAATAGATCGGAAGAGCG
>JAGVME010000039.1 GCA_020053945.1 Gammaproteobacteria bacterium | reverse complement strand
CGGAGCGCGGCAGCATCGCTGTCGTGGCCAGCGCGCACGGCGGCGGAGCCATGGCGCGGCGTATTTTGCCGTTCGCGATTGCCTTGCCCTTTATGATCGGCTGGTTGCGGCTGCAGGGCCAATACCTCGGCCTGTATGGCACCGAGTTTGGGCTGGCGTTGTTTGCGACCTCGAATATTGTCCTTTTTGTGTCACTGGTGTGGTGGAGCGCGCGCATCGTCAACCGTCTGGATGCCCAGCGCTATGGCGCCGCCGCGGCATTGGCGGAGTCAAACCGCCTTAATGAGCAAATCATCCGTAGCGTGGGCGAAGGCATTATTGTGCTCGATCACGAACTGCGCTACGTGGTGTGGAATCCCTTCATGGAGCGGCTCACCGGCATTACGGCGCAAGAGATTATCGGCAAGCATCCGCTCGAAGTTTTTCCGCATTTCCGCGCCACCGGGATCTATGCGCGCATCGAACGCGCGCTGGCGGGCGAGCAGGTAATAACCATCGATGTTCCTTTCGTCGCGCCGAACACCGGCCAGCAACATTGGCTGGACGATGAGCATGCGCCGCTCCATGCGGTGGATGGCGCAACCATCGGCGTAATCGTCACCGTGCGTGACATCACCGGGCGGCACCACGCGGCAGCGGCACTCCACGAAGCCAACGAGGGCCTGGAGCGCAAGGTGGTTGAACGTACCGCCGAATTGCAAGCTACGCAAGCGCAATTACAACTGTTGGCTGACCATGATACGCTGACCCAAATATACAATCGCCGCGCCTTTGAAGCGCAATCAAAATCCCACCTCAACGAAGCGAAACGTTATGGGGGGCACGGGGCGCTGTTGTTGCTTGATATCGATTACTTCAAACCCATCAACGACCGCCTCGGCCACGCCGCGGGCGACGCGGCGCTGGTGGCGTTCACCGGCGCGTTGCGCGGCACAATACGTGAAACCGACGTGCTGGCGCGCCTCGGGGGGGATGAGTTCGCCGTGCTCGCGCCGTTTACGCTGGCCGGGCAAGCCGAAGCATTGGCCGCCAAGCTGTTGCAGCAACTGGCTGCGCATCCGCTTAGCCACAACGGTGAATTGATCCGCCTAAGCGCAAGCATCGGTATTGCGCCCTATGATAAACACACGGACTCGCTCGCGGTGTTGCTGGCGGAAGCCGACCAAGCGCTTTATCAGGCCAAACAGGCGGGGCGCGGCTGTTACCGTCCGCTTACAGGCCGCCACGAGGCCAGCGGCAGCACTGACAGGGCGCGAATGCAAAATACGGGATAACCGCATGCGAAAAGAAATGGGGCAAAAGACAGCCGTAGCCCAGGCGATATTGATTGTGGATGACAACCCCATCAACCTGAAACTGGCCCGGGTGCTGTTGAACGCGGAAGGGTACGAAGTGCGCGCCGCGCTCAATGCGGAACAAGCGCTGGGATTGCTTGCTGAATTCCAGCCCCAATTGATCCTGATGGACATCCAGCTCCCGGGCATGGACGGCCTTGAGTTGACGCGCCGCTTGAAGGCTGACCCCAAGACCCAGGCTATCGCTATCGTCGCGTTGACCGCCTACGCGATGAAAGGTGATGAGGAAAAAGCCTTGGCCTGCGGTTGCAGTGGTTATATTTCAAAGCCCATCGACACGCGCCGTTTCGGCGCCGAAGTGGCGCGCTACCTAGAGCCATCGGCGGCGCAGTAACACTGGCTTGAAACTTTACAGGCTGACCATAAAGCGAATGGTGGGGAGAATATGATGCAACCAGCGACTATCAACGAGGCTTTCCTGTCAGATGCTGACATTAACCGGCGGCCACTTATCATGGTAGTGGAAGACAACCCCATTACCCGTAAAAGTGTCCGGCTAGCGCTGCAAGCGGAAAACTACCGCGTCGCGGAAGCCGAGACGGGCGCCATCGCCATCGCCCAAATGCGGGCGGAAACCCCTGACCTGGTATTGCTCGATTTATTGTTGCCGGACATCCATGGCGTCGATTTGATCGCCCAATTGCGCGCAATGCCCGGCGGGGGTGACATTCCGATCCTCGCCTTTAGCGGTTTCATTTCAAAAATGGAAGAGGCGCGCATCGCGGGCGCCGGTTTCACCGATTTTTTACTTAAACCGCTGGAACCGTCGCGCCTGGTGCGCACGGTCGCAAGCTTTTTGGCGCCGCGTCCGAAAACCGCGCCAAGCCTGGGCGCCAAACGACGGCTGCTGCTCGCAGATGATGACCCCGTGCAATTGAAATTATTGCGCCTGCAATTCGAACATGCCGGTTTTACGGTGCAACTGGCCCATGACGGCGCTGAAGCGCTCGCCGCGGCCCAGCGCGAACCGCCCGACCTGATCGTAGCGGACGTATTAATGCCGGATTTGGACGGTTATGATTTGTGTCTCGCGGTACGTAACGATCCGCGCCTGCGCTCCGTACCCTTGATTTTAGTAAGCGCGAATTATCTCGAAGAAACCGACCAAAGCCTGGGTGTGCGTGTCGGCGCCTGCGCCTTCCTTTACCGTGACCAAGGTTTTGAGGCGCTGTTGCGGGCGGCGCAAGACAGCATGGCGCGCCCCGTGCCGGGCATCAGCGCCGACGCGCATGAACTTAAAACCGAACGCCACACCCAGATCGTACGCCAACTCGAACGCCAGGTGGGCATGCATGCGGCCAGCGCGCAGCGCAATGCCATCCAAAGCGCGATCCTGCATGAGCTCAGCCTGATCTCGGAAACCCTGGCCAAACGCCAGGACCTGGAATCAGCTTTGGATGAAATCCTCGCCTATTGCCTGGATGGCGCGGGGCTCTCCAAGGGCGCGCTTTATCTCATTGAAAATGACACGCGGCTCGTATTGAGCGCGCAATACGGATGTACCGGCGCAATAGAAATGGCGCGCGCGTTTTTCGGCGTATCACATATTTTTCAACGGGCGCTGCAAACCGGCCTTTCGCTAATGGTTCCTTCGGCCGACGTGCCGCCCGCACAGGGAGAAAAATTGCTCGGCCAGGCCCAGGCTAAGTCAGCGCTGATCATTCCGGTGCGCGCCGGCGACAAAGACGTGGCCGTATTGCTGCTATTGTCCCTGCACCGCGACTTGCTGGAGGAAGACTGGATCGCCTTCGGGCGCTCCCTCGCCGCCCAGATTGGCCAGGCCGTGGCGTTATCGCGGGCGTTCTACCGTTTGGCCGAATCAGAACAACGTTACCGCTCCCTGTTCGAGGCGGCCAATGACGGCATCTGCGTCACCGATGACGACGGCCGCGTGGTTGACGCCAATCCCGCCATCTGCGCCCTGGCGGGGTATTCGCCCGAACTGTTCCGGGGCATGGACATGGCCCATCTCCTGACGGGAGCGGAGCGGGAAAATTGGCCGAAAACACTGTATGGGTTCCGCCGCACGGGCAACATGAGCGGCGTATTTTCTTACACTATGCAAAGTGGCACGGTGAAGACCGTGGAGGTGCAGGGCACGCGCGTGATGCCGGGGCTTTACCTGAACATCGTGCGCGATATCACGGAACGGCGGCGTGCGGAACAAACCATCCATGACCTGGCGTACCGCGATACGTTAACCGGCCTGTCAAACCGCGTCGCTTTGCAGAAGCGCCTTGAGCAAGGCCTGGCCCAGTCCCAAACCAAACATCAAACGCTCGCGTTGATACTGCTGAACCTGGATAATTTCCGCGACATCAACGAAACCCTGGGGCACCCCAATGGCGACCTGGTGTTAAAACATGTCGCGGCGCGCCTCCAGGAAATCCTGTGGGAACCGGACATGGTGGCGCGCTTGGCGGCAGATGAGTTTGCCTTGCTGTTGCCACGGCTTGCGGAAGCGCGCCATATCAAGCTGGTGGTGGATAAAATTACCCAAGGATTCAAGGCGCCATTCACCGTCGTCGGGATACCGCTGGATATACAACCCACCCTTGGCGTGGCCTTGTCTCCTGAACACGGTACGGACGCCGACACGCTATTCCAACGCGCCGACATAGCCCTGCATAGCGCCAAAAAATCACACCGGCGTTATGCCATTTATGATCCGGCGAAGAACCAAGCAGACCCCCGGCAATTGGCGTTGATCGCCGAGTTACGCGAAGCGATCCAGTCTGACCGGCTGGTTTTGCATTATCAACCGAAGATCAACGCGCAAACCAACGCGGTAATCGGCATGGAAGCGCTGGTGCGCTGGCCGCATGCGGTCCACGGCATGATTCCGCCGGATGATTTTATCCCCATGGCGGAACGCACGGGCCTGATCAACCCGCTCACGGCCTGGGTTTTGCGGAGCGCGTTGCGCCAAACCAGCGCATGGTCCACGGCGGGGAAAAATTTTTCCATCGCCATCAACTTGTCTACGCGGGACCTGCAACAAGAAGATATTGCCGCGGAGATACAAGAACTGGTCCACTGCAACAACTTGCCGCCAGCGCGGGTTACCCTTGAGATCACCGAAGGCGCGGCAATGGTCAACCCTAAGCGCGCGCACACCATTTTGGGCAAGCTGCGCGCGTTTGGCATACGTATCGCCATTGATGATTTCGGCACGGGCCATTCATCGCTGGCGTACCTCAAGCAACTGCCGGCCGACCAGCTTAAAATCGACAAGTCTTTCGTGATGGACATCAAAGATAAGGGCAATGCCGCCATCGTACGCTCGACCATCGAATTGGCCCACCATCTCGGCCTGGAGGTCACTGCGGAGGGCGTTGAAGACAAGGAGGCGCTTCAGGATCTCAAGACCTTGGGATGCGACGTTGCCCAAGGTTATTACATCGGGCGGCCGATGCCCGCGGCGCAGATCGACGCGTGGTGCGCATCGTGGACTGCCCACACGGGTGGCCACTAGCCGATCTTCGGGGTTCGCTAAATATCACTCTTTTCCAGGGGCTTGATAAGCTTGCGCACCACGTCATACTCGTGGTCTTTTACAGGGGCGAAGCCCGTGTAATGCTCATCCATGGCTTGCAGGATCTTGGCGTGTTCGGGGTTGCGTACGTCCAGCTTTAATAGCGCCTCCTGCACTTGCGCAAAGAGTTGGTCATCCATATCGCGGCTTGCGGCAATATTGAAAGAAGGCAGGGGCGCGGATGCCAGCAGGATCTTTAACCCCTTTCCTTCCCATTTCCGGGCAATGGTGTCCTTAAGGATACCGGCATCAAAATCCCCTTTCATCACGCCCTGCACAATATTATCGATATCGCCGATGAACGCATAATTTCCCAACCGCTCCAGGGGCATCCCCGCACCAATCACCACCGCGCGCTGCAATATCGCCGCTTTATCGCCAAAGGCAAAGCGTTTACCTGCGAGATCCTGGATGTTGAGGATGGAACTCTCTTGCTTCGCCACCACCATCAACTGGAATGATCCGCCTTCTTTGGTCATCGCCTTGGCGACCAACCGCACATCGCCGCTGTTTTTGGCGCGTATATACCCCACGGGCGTCGCATAAACCAAATGCACTGTGCCCTCCGATACATCCTTGAGCGCTGTGGGCATATCAAATGAAAGTTTCAAATTAACCGGGCGCCCCAATGCTTCGCCCAAGTATTTTATCAACGGTGATAACCGGCGGTGCGTAACCGCCGGGGTAGCCATGGCCACCGATCCAAAATACACCTCGCGAGGCGCGGCGGTCTCGTTAAGCAGCGTGGTTTCTTCGGCCAATGCTACCGGTATCCACCCTTGCACAATGAAAGTCAACGCCCAGACAGGCGCGCGCTTTACATTAAACATGGCAATACTCCTCAATTTAACCCGGAAAACCCCATAGGTGCTCTACATTCAAAATCCGCGTCACCCTTTTTCAAAAGGTTTGATCAGCTTGCGCACCACGTCATACTCTTCATCTTTCACGGGAGCAAAACCATCGTATTGCTCATCCAGCGCCTGGATAACTTTTGCATGCTCCGGATTGCGCGAATCCAGCCTTAACAGGGCCTGCCGTACCTTTTCCAGCAGCTTGTCATCCATATCACGCCCCGCGACAATGTTATACGGTGGCAAGGCGGCGGAAGTATGGAGGATTTTTATGCCTTTTCCTTGCCATTGTTCAACCATGGTATCTTTCAATATCCCGGCATCAAAATCTTCATTCAGCACACCGCGCAAAATATTATCGTAATGGCCAATGAAGTCATGGCTCCCTAGGCGTTCTAACGGCATGCCCGCGCCCACCAGCACGGCCCGTTGCAATAACGCGGCCTTGTCGCCGAAGGCAAAACGTTTGCCCGCCAAATCCTCAATGCTGCGCACCGCGCTACCGTCTTTCGCCACGATCATCAGCTTGAAAGACCCCGCGCCATTCGTCACCGCCTTGACCACCAGCCGTACGCCACCGCTATTTTTGGCTTTGATATACGCCACGGGGGTAAGGTAGGTTAAATTAACCGTGCCATTTGAAATTTCCTTGATTGCCGTGGGCATATCAGGCGAAAGCTTCAGGCTCACCGGGCGCTGTAGCTCATCGCTCAGGTATTTTGTCAACGGCAATAACCGCCGGTGCATAACCGCGGGAACATCCATGGCCACGGAACCAAAATATAATTCTTTAACTTCGGTGTCTTGCGCTAAGGCGACCGGCGCCTGTGCCTGGCAAACCAGCGCCAACCCGAGATACAACGCAAACTTTACTTTAAACATAGGTGTGCTCCTTATCTCGCAAATGGAATAACATTTTCTTTTTCCCTGTCGTAATCGGTGATCAATGAAAAGTGGGTGGTTTGGTTACGCCCACGTTTTTTACTGTGGTACAAAGCGATATCGGCGCATTTCAGGAGTTTTTCAGCGCTGTCTGTTCCGGCGTCATCGGGAATGGATGCGGCGCCAATGCTGATGGTCACCGAAATATTCTTGTTATTTACCCGCACCGTATGGGCTTCGACGGCGGCGCGTAATTTTTCGGCGAGGGCCAGGGCGCCCGGCGTATCCGCCCGGCGGCACAGGATGGCGAACTCTTCACCGCCAATACGGCATAACGCATCGCTCTTGCGCGTATGGTCGCGCAGCGCCGTAGCCACATCCTTTAACACCGCATCGCCGGCGTCATGCCCATGCACATCGTTTATCTTTTTGAAAAAATCAATGTCTATCAACAATAGGCTGTTAGGTTCGCCATGCCGCAGCGAGAGCGTGACCTCGGTTTCCGTGGTGGCATCAAAATGGCGCCGGTTATACAACCCGGTGAGCGCGTCGGTGATGGATAACTGTTGCAATTCCTTGTTCATGAGCTTCAGCTCCAATGACTGCTTCAGCAGCTTTTGGTTTGTTTCAAGTAATTTATTGTCGGCCGCATCAATCTTTGACTGAAGGCGCGCATTGGCGCTGTTAAGTTCGGTGCGCAATAAATTAAACTGCTGGGCCAAGTCCCCGAACTCATCGCCAGACTGCAGGGGAATGTCACTGGTAATCTTCCCGTCACCCGTAACGCTGCCGCGGATGGAGCGCGAAATAATGCCCATGGGGCGCACGATAATATAGGAAAGCGCAAGGAATTCGCCGAGGGCGATGAGCAGGATGATGAATGATTCGCGCTTGATCAATGAAGAGCGTTGCTCCTCCATGTTTTTGGTGATGTTCAGCGTGCTCACGCCTATCGTAAGATGGCCGACGACATCGTTGTCAATCCGGATGGGTTCATGCAGGGTGACTTGATGTTCGCTGGTATCGCGCAACGCTCCCGCTTCCGCCATGGTTTTGCCTTTGCTGTTGCTGACCTTCACATACTCGATATCTTTTGATTTGATCAGTTCGTCAAGCAACAGTTGGATGGTATGGTAGTCATACCCCACCACACTAAACGCCAGCGAACGTGACACATAACGCGTGATGTCGCTTGCGTAACGGTTGGTTTCTTTTAAGATGCTCTCTTGCTGCCGCTTCAAGGCAAACCAGCCATTCACGCCCAGCGCTATCATCAATACGCCCAACAACACCAAAATCATTTTTTGGCGTATGCCCAAGCGCATAAAAGATATTTTGTTCGGTAGCATGCATGCTCTGCTGGCTGAAATGGACTCCCCCACGGCGCCCTTCTGTGGGGTATCGTCATTTTGCCCCCGGTTCTTAAGAGCCTATTCCCAATCCCACTCCAGGGAAGAGCGAAGCGAAGGTTCCCAGCGCAAGGCGCCATGATGTACCAAGGCGGGCGAAAAAGCGGTTCCGCAATCACAGGCATGGTAAACTCTAGCCATGTACGACGCGATTTAGGGTGTGGCAGGCCATCTTAAGCGTGGCCGTGGATGCGGCGCGCCCAGGAAAACCACCGGGATCGGGCTTCCAACAGGAGAGGCATTATGGACGCAGCCCCGCAACATTATGACGTTATCATTGTCGGCGCCGGTATGGTCGGCGCCACGCTGGCATGCGCCTTGGCGGGCGCCCCCGGAACGGCCAATTTGCGCATCGCCGTGCTGGAAGCGCAGGCATTGCCTGATGGCACCGCGTCTGCTAGCCATGATATTGATGATATTGATCTGCGGGTATCCGCCATCACCCACGCGTCCCAACGGATTTTCACGGCGGTGGGCGCCTGGCCCGGCATGGCGGCGCGGCGCATGGGCGCATTTCGCGAAATGCATGTGTGGGAGGAGGGCGACCCCACACCCGGCTCCACACCCCATACCTCCCCATATAACGCCGAAATCCATTTTGACAGCGCCGATATCGGCGAAAATACCCTCGGCCACATCATAGAAAACCGCGTCATTCAGGCGGCGTTGCTGGATCGGCTGCGCCGCTTCAGCAACATCACCCTGCTGTGCCCCGCCCGCGTGGCGTCGGTGGCCATCACTAGCGCTGCCGCTCAGGTAGGCCTGGATGACGGCCGCCAGCTAACCGCCACGCTGGTGGTGGGTGCCGATGGCGCCCACTCTAAAGTGCGGCAGCTCGCCGGGATTACCACCTGGGGCTGGAGTTATGGCCAAAAAGGGGTGGTGGCCACCGTCAAAACCGGGCTGCCGCATCGCGAAACCGCGTGGCAACGCTTTTTACCCCGCGGCCCATTGGCCTTTTTGCCGCTCCATGACGGCCGCTGTTCCATCGTCTGGTCAACCACCTTGGAACATGCCGATGCCTTAATGGCGATGGACGAGCCCTTATTCCTCGCGGCGCTGGAACACGCCTTCGGAGACAAGCTCGGCAACATGATCGCCACCACCGCTAGCCATGGCTCCATCGCTGGCTCCCGCGCCGCATTTCCCCTCCACCTGCAACATGCCACCGCCTATACGGCGCCCCGCCTGGCATTAATCGGCGATGCGGCGCACACGCTGCATCCACTGGCGGGGCAAGGGGTTAATCTTGGCGTACTGGATGCCGCTACCCTTGCAGAGGTGATCCTGGATGCTTATGGTTCAGGCAACGACATTGGCGGCCATCGGATCCTGCGCCGCTATGAACGCTGGCGCAAGAGCGACAATCTCGCCATGCTGGCCATAATGGATGGCTTCAAACGATTGTTTAGCAACGATTCCCCACCGCTGCGCTGGTTGCGTACCCGGGGTTTGCGGCTCACCCATCATCTGCCGCCGGTCAAAAACCTGATCATGCGCCAGGCGATGGGTCTAACGGGGGATTTACCCAAACTAGCGCGGCGGAGGTCAGGGAGCTTTGGCGCGGGCCAATAATGCGGTCAGTCCCATTAACTACTCAAGGCTGATACTCAAACAGTGAAGAATGTCGGTTTTGTGATCCACCGCACAGTTTCCCTTTTGAATTTGCGGGATACTGGCTACAACTTCCCAGCATCCCTGGAGATGGTAGCAATGCGGTTACATGCCCGTCACCTAAAAATGGCCTTTCTCGGTTTTACCAGCGCCTTGTTCCTGTGCGCGGGAAATGTGCATGCGGGCGATAACGGAGAATTCAACTTGGCGCCCGCCCGCCCCACGCTAGGATCAATAGATTGCCTGCATGCGGCTGGAATACTGTCACCCGCCTGTCCGTATGAGATCGCGTCCCCCGGCAGCTTCCAGCAAAATATCACCCCCACCGAGGTGGGCACGTTCCGCGTGCTGCGGCTTCTGGCTAATGAACGATTTCATGAACGGTTCTGGTTTTTTAAACCTTATGACCCCTATCGCCAATTTGCCCTACCGCGGGGCTTCTCCGCTAGAATGCTGGTGGGTTACCCCGGCGCGAAGATGGATCTTGACTTCAGGAACCTCGATATCGACATGCAACTTTTGGGCGGGAGCGCCGCCTATCCCTTTAATAATGATGACCCCTATGCGATGATGCGTTTTTCCTGGCGCTGGTAAGGCTATCTAACCCACCGCGCGGATTATTGGGCGCCTTCATACCGCTGCAATGATTCACCCTTTCTCTTTATGCTTGGTGAGCCGCGACATGGCGGCATCCACCCCGCCCCAAAACCATTCCTGTATGCGGTAATACCACGGCCGGGCGCGCCATTCATCAAGGCCGTATTCACGGCTCAAGGCGAAATCCGCCTCGAACATCGCGGCAACTTGCGCGGCAAACGGCGCATCATCAACCTCTTGGTTCGCCTCCAGGTTCCAATACAAATTCCAGCGGTCAATGTTACTGGAGCCCACCGACGCCCAGGTGTCGCACAAGGATACTTTGGCATGGGTAAAGCGCGGCTGATATTCGAAGATGCGCACCCCGTGGTGCAGCAGCCTGTAATAAAACCGCCGTCCGGCATGGCGGATTGCGGGGTGGTCGGTGTAAGGGCCGGGTAACAACAGGCGCACATCGACACCGCGCCGCGCCGCCACCCGCAAGGCGCGGCGGATTTTCCAGGAGGGCACAAAATACGCGGTGGCGACCCAGATACGCTGCTGCGCATTACGCGCGTGATTAATGAAAGAGCTTTTAACTTCGACATGCGCGGCGCCCTGGGCAATGGTCACCCGGCCCCGTTGTGTACCAACGACGCACAGGGATGGGCTAGTGTCGCGGGAGGCAGGATGCCGGGAGCGGCCCACCGCCAGTGGACCGTGGGTATTAACCACCAGCACCTCGCGCGTCGAATATTCCCAGTTTTCCAGAAACAGGCTTAGCCAGTCGGCCAGCAACGGGCCGTGCACTTCAATCATGGTTTCGCGCCAGTGGCGCCGTGGATTACCGTTCTTGTCAGCCTCACGGGAAAAGTCGTCGGTAAGGCCCGCGCCGCCGGTATAGGCTACCTGCCCATCGACCATCAATAGTTTGCGGTGGTCACGCGACAGGTGATGGTGCAGTTTCGTGAGGCGCATGTGCTGCAGCGGATTATAAAAACGCAGGCGTACTTCGCTGCGCCGCAAGCGTTGCCGGTCACTCTTGCTCAACCCGCCCGCGCCAAACGCGTCGAACAACACGCACACCATTACGCCCCGGTCCGCGGCAGCGATCAAGGCATCAATAAATTTCGTGGTCACCGCGCCGGACGTGACGAGGTACATTTCGAGGAAGACGCTGACCCGCGCCGCATTAATCGCATCCAGCATCGCGGGATAAAATTGCTCGCCGTCAATCAGCAAGCGGAAGTGATTCCCGTCACGCCACGGGAAACGGAATTTGGTAGGGTTGTGGCCGATCATCCTATTCCGGCATATTCCTATGGATTATGGGGGTGTGCCATTTCGGTGCAGGGAGAAGCTGATTCTGGAAGTTTACCATGCCGACCCGGCTCCTTGATCATTCGCGGCGGGCTTCAAGCGCTGTTTTTAGGATACTATAATTTTTGGAGTAAAAATGACATGCGCCAACCCGCGTTAGGGTTAGGGAGATGCGGCCAAGGGGTTGGCACTGACTTTGCAAGAAGCAAACCAGAACAATAAGCAGGCTACACCCATGCGATCGCCAATTCAATCCTACCTCGAAGGTCTCCATGGTCAACTGGCGGGACTCACGACAGGTCAGGTTGCCAGTTATATTCCCGAACTCACCAAGGCCAACCCCAACTGGTTTGGCATGTGCGTGGTTACTTTAGACGGCACGGCTTATTCGGTGGGGGATTCTGAACAGCCCTTTACCGTCCAGTCCATCTCCAAGCCCTTTGTTTATGGGGCCGCGCTGGCGGATCGGGGACGCGAGTTCGTTGCATCCAAAATCGGGGTGGAGCCGAGCGGCGATGCTTTCAATTCCATCCGTCTTGATCCCCAAACTGGTGCGCCGTTAAACCCCATGATCAATGCTGGTGCAATTGCAGCGGCCAGCCTGGTCGCGGGCGCTACCCCTTCCGAACAATGGGCGCGGATGGCGGCGTGCCTGGGCGTGTTCATGGGCAGGGATATTTCCGTCGATGAGGCGGTTTATCGCTCTGAAAGCGAGACGGGTTTCCGCAATCGCGCCATCGCCTGGATGTTGAAAAACTTCGGCATTATCGAGGGCGAACCTATGCCCATTTTGGAGAACTATTTCCGCCAGTGCTCTGTCCTCGCCAATTGCCGGGATCTCGCTTTTATGGCCGCGACGCTGGCGAACCGGGGCGTGCATCCATTAACGGGTCAGCGCGCTTTGCCGGTGGAACATGTCGGGCGGGTATTAAGTGTTATGGCGACCTGCGGCATGTATGACTACGCGGGGAGCTGGCTTTATGAAGTCGGCATGCCGGCCAAGAGTGGCGTGGGCGGCGGAATCATCGCCGTGCTGCCTGGGCGTTTTGGGATTGGGGTTTTTTCCCCGCTGCTCGACGAGAAAGGGAACAGCGTGCGGGGGATCGAGGCCTGCAAACGATTTTCACAGGACTTTCATCTGCATGTCTTTGATCATACCAACAATCCTGCCATGGCCTTGGGCCGGGTCTATACGGGCACCGATGCGCCGTCGCGGCGCCAGCCCTTGGCGGCGGTGCACGCCCACCTCAGCGCGCACGCCGACCGTAT
>JAGVME010000151.1 GCA_020053945.1 Gammaproteobacteria bacterium | reverse complement strand
TGCTGATCAAGTAGTCTGTGTATAGTTCAAGGTTTTGTTTGTCCATAGGCTTTAGTATGCCATCATCGGTGAGGGGGGCTGCGTAACATCAGTTAAAAAAATAGAAATCATGATGTTCAACAATTATTTTGGATTTAACTGCTTTTGTATTGGCGCTTAGACCTCAAGACCTCACCCTGCCCTGCCGACACACTATATGGAAGCTATTTCCAGGACAGCGCTATCGTATCCCATGAAAACATATGGAAAATCTGGTTAAACCAGCGGTCTTATTGCGGCGGAGCATAGCTATGCGTTACAGCACGTGCATTTTTCTGGTTACCCTGCTGATGGCTTTGGCGAGTGGCTGCGCCCAGCCGGAAAAGAGATCTGAGCCTGTGGATACGTTCGTCAAAAACTCCAAAAAAGCGGGCGCCACCCTCAAGGAAGGGACAATCACTGCCGTGGAAAATATCAAAGATGGCGCGGCGGCAGCCTCGGACCGCATTTCAAAAACGCTAAAGAAATAGCAGGCCTTGTGAACATACCGTCTCTCTTGTTAATTCTACTGCGTCACAAAGCGATCAAGGGATGCAGTGCAAGGCGAAATCAGGCGAAAAAGCGGAGTTTACACGGAGTAAATGAGCATTTTGAGCCGGATTTCAACGCCGCAATGTGCCCTTCAGCGCTTTGTGACACGGTAGAATTAGTGATGGCGGTCTTACTGGCCACGATGTTAACCAGTTGCGCCACGGCGCCCCACCCATCCGCGGCAACCGGCACCCCGAAAACGGTAAACCCTGTCAACATACACCCAGCGGAGCCCACCGAAAAAAAATCCCTACCGAAAAATACATTGCCCCTTATTAAAAATTCATCGGCAGAAAATCTGGTCACTAAAAATCCCACCGCCCTACGCCCCACTGACCACCCCACACACGAAAAAAAGACTCCGGTCAAAATGGCGTGGCAAGTAAGCGTAATACAAGATGCCACTCTTTTGGAAAGCAACGGTGAAAAAATCAGCTTGAAAAAAACACCCTTCAACATTCGGGTTACTTTACCCGCACCGCACGCGGTGCGGTTTGCTGCCGCATCGGTACAACCTGACTTGGAGGCCAGCCACAGCGGCAAACATCTCAAATCATTATGCACACCGGCCACCCTCACGCCTTTTTGCCACGATAGGGCGATCTCCATTGCCTATGTTGACCATAACCACAACCTGTCACTGCAAAAATTCACCCATCATTATTTCTTCCGTAGAAAAAATGTTAACCTTTCATGGATGAAAGTGCGTGTTACGCCACTCCAAACCACCTTTGAGTGGACGGTCAAAACCATCAATAACAAACCTCTGGCAAGCTACCAAGGTTCCGAAATTTACCTGACGCTTTGGGTTGATAGTGAAAACCGGCTGGTATTTGAGAAGGGTGAATTAAAACAGGTCATCTTGTCTTTTCCAAAATAACCCTCCCTAATTAATAGTTATGGATGTGATATAGTTCACATTATTTGTAATAAAAATGCGCTATAAAGGGGTTAGGAACAAAGCGGAAATTTGGATATGCGCACGAAGTTCATCACAGTATTTTTCATAATGCTGGCCAGCCTGGCGGGAGGGCCAGTCCATGCTGACCTTTATGCCTATACTGATGAAAATGGCGTTTTGAATATCACCAATGTTCCCAGCACCGATCCCCGCTATCAACGGGTGCGTAAAGAAGCCCATGGCCACGCCTGGCGTAATTCACTTAATACCGTAAAAACAACGGGAACGCGGCGTGGCTACGCCCGGTCTGCCGGTCTTGACACGATTGTGCGGCAGGCGGCACAAACATACAAAATAGATGCCGCGCTGGTACATGCGGTAATCCACGCCGAATCCGGATTTAACCCGAACGCGGTCTCACCTAAAGGCGCCTCCGGCCTGATGCAGCTAATGCCTGCCACCGCGCGCCGTTATGGCGTACAGGATATTTTTGACCCCAAACAAAATGTAGGCGCAGGCGTGCGTTACCTGAAAGACCTGCTGAAAATGTTTGATAACAACCCGCGCTTGGCGTTGGCGGCTTACAATGCCGGGGAGAACTCAGTAATACGCTTTGGCGGGATTCCGCCTTATCCTGAAACCACCCAATATGTTAGCAAAGTATTAACCCTGCATACCCGCTACCGCAAAAACAGCTAGGAGCTTGGCATCATCGGCTTGCGCGACAGCATTAGCGCATTACCGTGGCTGCAAGTTGATCTCAATCACCGCATTTTGCCTGGATTCATCCCCGCCCGGCCAAAACGCGCCAAACCATTGTGCCGATAGCGGCTCCGATAGCCACGCCGGATTGGAAAGCGTCAATATCGCCAGTGCGGCTGGCACAACCTGCGCCATACTGATAGGCGCCTTACTTAGGCACAGGAAACAGTGGCTAGGTATTCTATGAAACTATACGAAAAATATAGTAAAAAATGGCTCCCCGGGACGGACTCGAACCGCCGACCCAGTGATTAACAGTCACTTGCTCTACCGACTGAGCTACCGGGGAATAAGGTTGAAAGGTGGACGCGTATAGTACTTGCAGGGCACCCTTGTGGTCAATAGCGGGCGCCCCTATAAATTTCATTTGGAGCGGGATACAGGGATAGCGCCGCGTGGCCGGCGCAATAATGGAGGCTGTATTTATGTTAAAATTTTCAGTTCGGCAAATTAAGCATTAAAGGACCACATGACGTCCCGCGACACATTGCAACGCTTCATCTTTGAAGAAACGCCCGTGCGGGGGGAGATTGTACGGCTCGACGCGACCTGGCAGGCCGTGCTGGAGCGCCGCGACTATCCTCCCGTACTGCGCGACCTGCTGGGTGAGATGATGGCTGCAGCGGCCTTACTGTCGGCCACGCTCAAGTTTGAGGGCGCGATGGTGATGCAGATCCAGGGCAACGGGCCGGTCAACCTGCTGGTGGTGGAATGCACCAGCGACCGTACCTTGCGTGCGCTCGCCCAATGGAAAGAAGACGTGCAACCTGCGCCGCTTGCCGAATTGTTGGGGGACGGCAAGCTGGTGATCACCATTGACCCAAAACAGGGCAAAGAACGCTATCAGGGCATTGTCGGCCTGGAAGGTACGACGATTGCCGAAGTGCTGCAACATTACCTGACCCACTCTGAACAACTGGACACCCGCTTGTGGCTGGCGGCCAATGGCCAACACGCGGCGGGGATGTTGTTGCAACGCCTGCCCTATGATAGTACGAGGGATAGCGACGAGGATGCCTGGCCGCGCGCGGTGCATCTGGGCGCGACGATTACGCATCATGAACTGTTAGAACTTCCCGCGGCAGAAATTATCCATCGCCTGTATCACGAGGAAGACGTGCGGTTATTTGACGGCGAGCCGGTCAGTTTCCGTTGTTCATGTTCGCGCGAGCGTGTGGCGGGCGTACTGCGCATGCTCGGCCATGATGAGGTTCAGGGTATTTTGCGTGAACAGGGCACCGTGAGCGTGGCATGCGAATTCTGCGGCAAACACTATATGCTGGACCCGATTGACGCCGAGGTGATCTTCGCGGCCTTCGGCGATCTTTCGGGCGCGGCGCCGTCCGCCGTTAAACATTAAATCGACTGGAACTTATTATGACAACCCAAGCCACCCGGCAGCTTGAAACGTTTGACAACCCCATCATAGGACGCGACTATACCATCCATATCAGCGTCCCGGAATTTACCTGCCTGTGCCCCAAAACCGGCCAGCCGGATTTTGCGGTCATTGAAATTGCGTATGTGCCGCATCTGCGCTGTGTTGAACTTAAGTCGCTGAAACTTTACATCTGGTCATACCGCAACGAAGGCGCTTTTCACGAAGCGGTGACGAATCGCATCCTCGATGACCTGGTGCAGGCATGTGCGCCGCATTTTATGCGGATTACCGCCAAATTCAATGTGCGTGGCGGTGTGTATACTAATGTGGTGGCAGAACATCGTAACCCCGCTTGGGTGCCGCCTGTGCCAGTAACGCTGCCGTGACCGATCTTTATCTTGGCATTGATCTGGGCACCTCGGGTTGCCGCATCATTGCCATAGATGACAATGGCTCAATCCACGGGCAAAGCAGCCGCGCCCTGCCTGCGCCACTGCGCAACCACGACACGGTAGAACAAGACCCACAATTATGGTGGACAGCAGTGCAGGAAGCCCTGCACGACCTGCTGGCCTCCCTGTCAGGGCACGCGGCGGTCGCTCCCGGCATCCTGAACCCCTCGCTTCGCTCTCCCACGACACTGGCAGAACCCTTCGCTAACGCTCTTCCCTGTGCGGCGGTCGTTCCCGGCATCCTGCCTCCCACGACACTGGCACATCCCTGTGCGGCGCGGATACGTGCCATCGCCGTGGACGGCACCTCTGCCACGCTGCTACTGACGGACAACGCCGGTCGGCCGCTTGGCCCCGCGCTGATGTACCACGATGCGCGCAGCGCCCAGCAAGCAGCGCAAATCAAACATATCGCGCCCCCTGAAAGTGGCGCGCACGGCGCCACTTCCGCGCTGGCAAAACTACTTTATCTTCACCAGCAATCTGACCCCTCATCAATTTCAATTAAGGAACAGCCACGCCATGCCGTGCACCAGGCCGACTGGATCATGGGCCAGCTCAGTGGCCACTTCGGCATAAGCGATGAAAATAACGCGCTGAAACTCGGTTATGACGCCGTAAAGCGCGAGTGGCCCGCGTGGCTGGATAACCTCGGCATCAACAAAAAATTATTGCCCGAAGTGCTACCGCCAGGCACGCCTATCGGCACTATCACAGCGCAGATCCAGCGCGAGTTTGGCCTGTCGCCCGACACGCGCGTGGTGACAGGCACGACCGACAGCACGGCGGCTTTTCTTGCCACCGGCGCGCACAGTGCAGGGGAGGCCGTGACATCATTAGGTTCAACACTGGTGATCAAAATCATTTCACCAAAACCCATTTTCGCCCCCACCTATGGAATCTACAGCCACCGTCTCGGTGATTTATGGCTGGCAGGCGGTGCATCAAACAGCGGTGGCGCGGTATTGCTGCAATATTTCACGCAAGACCAGCTTACTGCCATGACACCGCAGCTACAGCCCGCACAAGCCACTGGCCTGGATTATTACCCGCTACCCGTACCGGGCGAGCGCTTTCCCGTATGTGACGCCACGTTTGCGCCGCGCTTAACCCCACGCCCTACCGATGACCTGCAATTTTTCCAAGGCATGCTGGAAGGCATTGCGCGTATAGAACAACAAGGCTATCAACGGCTGGCTGAACTGGGCGCGCCCTATCCCGTGGCGGTATATACCGCGGGCAGCGGCGCGCGCAATAAAGCCTGGCAAGAAATCCGGCACCGTATACTTAATGTGCCGATCCACAACGCCAAACAGCAGGACGCCGCCTATGGCGCGGCGCTGCTGGCGAAAGGATTTTTCAAGTAAAAACCCACCCCATAGCGTTCACACGTTGTGGGGGCGCAAGGCCATAAGATGCGCTGATAAACTAATGGAAAATCTGGGTTTAGCCAATCTCCAGCGATTCGAAGTCCGCGTCGTCCGTGGGCAACCTCCAGATGCAATGCAGGTGGTCAGGCATGACCACCACCGCTTCCATGACAAAAGGCTTGCGCCTCTTGACGTAGGCGAACGCCGCTCTTAAGTGAATCAACCCGGTCAACCAGCAAGCGGTTATTCCGCCGCTCGGCCAGATTCACCGTGAAAAACCAGATCGATCCAGGAATGTAAAAACGACGATAGCCTGTCATTCGTTTGCCCTGATTATCACGCGAATGATGCGCCTCCTTCGCCGGCACATCCTATTTTATCCGCGTGCGGGCATCACCCAAGATACCAGGCCTTGCATTAACACATATCATCTGTGGGCAATAGAGTTTCAAATGGATACTGTTGCATTGCATGACTTGGCACCTTGGTTCTGGGTGCTGACGCTGGGGTGCATTGTTGGTGCGTATGGCAGGGATTATCGCCATGCGCCAAGTGGGCGCGCCTGCCTGCACCAAAAAATAGCGGCTCAATATTTTGTTAAATAATGATGGTGGTACGTGAGATGCTCGCCT
>JAGVME010000131.1 GCA_020053945.1 Gammaproteobacteria bacterium | reverse complement strand
TCTGGCGCGCGGAGCTTTCGTCTGCGAAAGCTGCAAATACGCATGCGCCTGTGCCTGTCATGCGGGTGCCGATCGCGCCGGGCTGTTTGCGCAACCACGCCAAGGCGGTGGCGACCGGCGGATAACGCTGGCTCACTACCGGCTCACAGACGTTACCGCCCCAGCCGCCGCCGCCCTCCGCAATAGAGTCAAGGCCAACCGCTGGCGGTTCTTGCGCATCCCTGCGCTCACCGCACTTGGGCATCCTGCCCGGCGAAAGAAAGCCCTCTATTGTGAGGGTTGGCGCATCCCGTGTCAATTCGGGTGCTGAAAATATCTCGCGCGTAGGCACCTGGCAGGGGGGTACTATGACCACATACCACGGCTCGGGGAGGGTGATGGGGGTTATAATCTCACCCACGCCTTCAGCCCACGCGGCATGTCCCTGAATGAATACCGGGACATCGGCGCCGAGTTGCAGCCCCAGCGCGGCGAGCCGTTCGATGGGCAGATGCAGCCCCCAGAGCTGGTTCAGCGCCACCAGGGTGGTGGCCGCGTCCGAACTGCCCCCGCCCAGCCCGCCGCCCATCGGCAGGCGCTTGTCGATGCGGATGTCAACGCCGTGTAGGGAGGCGGCGCAGTCTTGCAGCAACCGGGCGGCGCGTACTGTCAGGTCATGCTCGGGAGGGACGCCGGGCAATTCGGAAAGGCGCTGGATCACGCCATCATCGCGCGGCGTAAAATATAGCCAGTCACAGTAGTTGATAAATTGAAAAACGGTTTGCAGCAGATGATAACCGTCGGCGCGGCGGCCGGTGATGTGCAAAAACAGGTTGAGTTTGGCGGGGGCGGGCCATGCCTTGCTGCTCTGGAAACTCATGAGGGTTACAGCTCCCAGCGGTCGATCACCAACCGTAGGCGCAGGGGCGGACGGGTAACTGTCAGTTTGTCTGGCATATCCAGCCCGTTGATCTGGTTATAGCGCAAAAATTCAACCCGCCAGCCGGATTGTTCCAACCAGAGCGCGCGGCCTGAGTCATCCAGCGCTTTATGTGCCGCGAAAGCCGGGTCGGGCCTGCCCATTACCCAGTAACGTAAGCTGCTGATGGGTAGCCGCAAATTGGTTTGCTGGTAGAGCAACGCCTCAGGATCCGCCGCGCTGAGCCGCCGTCCGCCGGGTAACCGTATCATTACGCCCGCGCCATTACCTTCAAGATTGATGGCGCCTTGGCCGAACGGCGGGACGACCTCAATGCGGTAGTCGTTAGGTTGTTGCGCCCAATTCAGGGTGGCGCTGATATTTATTGCGCTACTATTGTTGGCTGCGTCAGGGGCGCCATCACTGGCTGTATCATTATTTACAGCGATACGGCCCGCCAGTGTCCAGGCGGGAATAGCGGCCAGCGCCGCCTGGCGCGACTGCCATGCCGACTCGGCGCCCGCAGAGATGGGCGCGCTTGGCGCGATGGCACAGCCTGACAGCGCCAGCGCTGTTATCAGCAGAGCTGCACGGGCATTGCCTGCGCACCTCATTTAGAGCTTAACACCAAAACGCTGCATCACCCCGCGCAGCATTTTATGGTCAGGGGTTTTTTTTAGGGCGCGTTGCCAGATGTCACGGGCGCCAGCCTGATCACCCGTCGCCCACAGTACTTCGCCCAAATGGGCGGCCACTTCGGTATCCTGCCCTGCGTCCCAGGAGCGGCGCAAATAAGTGAGCGCCTCGGCGTGTTTGCCGAGTTTGAACAACACCCATCCCATGCTGTCCAGGATGGCGAAGTCGTCGGGCTGCAACTCGAGCGCGCGCTTGATGTATTCGTAGGCTTCCTGATAGCGTGTGGTACGGTCGGCAAGTGTGTACCCCAGCGTATTGAGCGCGCCCGCATTGGCGGGTTCACGCTGCAAGATGGCCTTCAGGTCTTGCTCCACGAGATCAATCCGGTCCAACCGCTCTGCCACGAGGGCGCGGCCGTGCAGCAAATCAATGTTGTCGGGAGTTTCGGCGAGGGCGGCGTTATAAGCTTCCATCGCCAGGGCGTAACGTTCCGCTTCGTATAAAATGGATCCTTCGATATTCGCGATGCGCGCTTTTTGCGCCGCATCACGTGGCACGAGCGCGCGCACATTCTTTAATGCGCCATCCACATCACCCTGGTCCGCCATGATGAGGGCAATGCGCAATTGCGCAGGTAGATAATGCTCGCCGTCCGTCACCGCCAGGTACCATTTTTTAGCGGTGGTGGGATCCTTACGTGTTTCGGCGATCGCACCCAGATAATAACTGGCGGCGTTGCCTTGCTGAGGTTGGAGCAGTAGCCGGTTCAAATAACGTTCGGCGGTATCTAGCTGTTTTAGGTCAAGCGCGACCAGCGCCGCGGTCAACAGTACTTCTGGATTATCCGGCACCTGTTTGGCAAGTATCTCAAGCTGCGCCAGCGAGGCGTCATAACGGGTGGCGCTGAGCAACAAGCGGGCATAAACCATGCGCAGCCCGGCATCCTCGGGTTGTTTATTTACGGCTTCCAGCAAGACATCGGCCGCACGGCCCGGCTCGCCTTTTAACTGCAATGCGCGGGTTTGCAATACCATGGCATTGGTCCAGTCAGGCTTTAACCGGTGCGCGGTTTCCGCAGCACGCAATGCCGCATCAAGCGCGTCGGCACGTAGCGCTATCTGGCCGTAAGCATAGTGGGCATAAGGATCCTCTGGATATTTGACGATGAGTTTGTCCATAAACGCCAATGCCGCCTTGCCATCTGATACATTAAACAGCAGGGAGGTGACCGCGCCAAAACCATGGTCGGGCGAATTGGCGCTTGCTGCCAGCACTACCCCTATGTGCTCATCGGCGGCATCAAGCTGTCCCTGGCGGATCAGCGCCGCGGCGATAAATAGACGCGCGTCCAGGCTGCGCGGGTTAGTTTCCAGCCACTCCCGGGCTAATTCCAGCACTTTTTTATCGTCGCGCCCCATGGCGGCGGCGCGCGTCGCGCGTTCGGCCACGCGTGGGTCATGCGTGCTGCGCGCCAGTGCCGTATATTGGTCTGCCGCCACATCGAATTGGCCACGCTGGGCGGCCATTTCCGCCACCAACGCCTGATATAACGCGGCGCGCGGCAAGGGCGCCACTTCGTTGGTTTTGGCTTTATCGCTGGCAAGATTCGTTGTCGCGCATCCCCCCACCGCCAAGGTGGCCGCCATTAATCCCACAATTAAAATAATGTTATTCATTCGCCAGCTCCGGCATTTTAATGATAAAATATAAGGTAATTCTATATAGTTATGGTAAGGGTTACGCCCTCATCGTGGCTCAGCGAATTTTTAGAAGTGCGCTATAAAAAGAGGTTTCCAATAGAGCGCTAGTGTTACATATTACGGTACCCAAGTCTTCACCCTTGAACGGCACCGCCAGTCACAAAGCCAAGGAAGTGTTGGGATTACTTGCTATATTAGCGGTTTATGCTTAAATTAGTCGATCTACAGATGGATAAGTTCAATGCGCCTGCTGGCCGTCGGCATTAACCACAAAACCGCTCCCATTGAAATCCGGGAGCGTGTGGCGTTTGCCCCTGATCGTTTACCTGAGGCCTTACATGACCTCAGGGCGCGGTCGCGTGTCGAAGAAGCCGCTATTTTATCCACCTGCAATCGCACCGAGTTACTCTGCTGCATAAAAGATACTACGGGCGATGAAGTTGTGACCTGGCTGGGCGACTATCACCGCCTGCGTAAAGACCAAGTCGCGCCGTACATTTACCTGCATCCCGAACAAAACGCCGTGCGCCACATGTTACGCGTTGCCAGCGGGCTGGACTCCATGATACTCGGCGAACCGCAGATTCTCGGCCAGATCAAGTCCGCTTACGCCACCGCCATGCAGGCCGGCACCGTGGGCACGTTATTGGGTCGGCTGTTTCAGCATACCTTTTCCGTCGCCAAGCAGGTGCGCACCGACACGGCGATTGGCTCCAGCCCGGTATCGGTGGCCTTCGCTGCGGTGAGTCTCGCCAAACAAATTTTCGATGACTTGCCGCATCGCACCGTGATGCTGATTGGCGCGGGCGAAACCATTGAACTGGCGGCGCGTCATTTGCACGAAAATGGCATCGGCCGCATTATCATCGCTAACCGTACCGTCGAAAAAGCCCACGCGCTGGCCAGCAACTTTAATGGCTATGCCATCGAACTTTCAGAAATACCCGCGCATCTCGCCGAAGCCGACATAGTCATCTCATCCACCGCCAGCCCACTGCCCATCCTCGGCAAAGGCGCGGTAGAAAGCGCCATCAAAGCGCGCAAACACCGCCCGATGTTGATGGTCGACATCGCTGTGCCACGCGACATCGAGCCCGAAGTGGGCGAGCTGCGCGACATCTACCTGTATACTGTGGATGACTTGCAGGAAATCATCCAGGAAGGCCTCAAGTCGCGCCAGGAAGCCGCCAAGCAGGCCGAAGAAATCATCGACACGCAAGTAACGCGCTTCATGGGCTGGATGCAATCGCTGGATTCGGTCGCCACCATCCGCGCTTACCGCGAACAAGCGGAACGTGTACGCGACGAAGAAATCGAAAAAGCGCGCCGCATGCTGGAGCGCGGCATGCCCGCCGCTGAAGTATTGCAATCGCTGGCACGCGGGCTCACCAACAAGTTAACGCACACCCCCAGCGCCCAGATGAAGCAAGCCGGCTTCGATGGGCGCAATGAACTGCTCGATGCCGCACGGGAATTGTTCGACTTAAAGAATACTGTCTAACCCGTGAAACCTTCCATCCACAGCAAGCTGGAGAACCTCTCCGAACGCTTGCAAGAAATCAGCGCTTTGTTGGGCGACCCTGCAACCATCAAAAATCAGGAACAGTTCCGCGCGCTTTCCATGGAATACGCGCAGCTCAATCCCGTCATAGAATGCTTCAAGCAATACCAGGCCACACAGCAAGACATCGCCGCCGCCGAAGACATGCAACGTGATGACGACCCTGAGATGCGCGCCATGGCCGCCGATGAAATCAAGCAGGCGCAGGCACGCGCCGCCGCACTGGAAATTGAATTACAAAAATTACTGTTGCCCTCTGATCCCAGCGACAACAGCAACATTTTTCTGGAAATTCGCGCGGGCACAGGCGGCGATGAAGCAGCGATTTTTTCTGGCGATCTCTACCGAATGTATTCGCGTTACGCGGAAAAACAACGCTGGCAAACAGAAATTATCAGCGAGCATCCCGGCGAACACGGCGGCTACAAAGAAATTATCGTGCGCATCATCGGCCAGGGCGCTTACTCGCGCCTGAAATTTGAGTCGGGCGCACACCGCGTGCAGCGCGTGCCGGAAACTGAAGCGCAAGGCCGTATTCATACCTCTGCCTGTACTGTCGCCATCATGCCCGAAATCGCCGAGATCGACGAAGTGCCGATCAACCCTGCCGACCTGAAAACTGACACCTTCCGTGCATCTGGCGCCGGTGGCCAGCACGTCAACAAAACCGATTCTGCAATTCGCATCACCCACTTACCCACTGGCACCGTCGTCGAATGCCAGGACGAGCGCTCGCAACATAAAAACCGCGCCCGCGCCATGTCACTGCTGCAAGCCAAGCTGGTTAACGCACAACGTGACAAGCAAGCCGCCGAACAAGCCCAAACCCGCCGCCTGCTGGTCGGCAGCGGCGACCGCTCCGAACGCATCCGCACCTACAACTACCCGCAAGGCCGCCTCACTGATCATCGCATCAATCTCACGCTCTACAAGCTTGCCGATATTATGGAAGGCAACCTCGACGCCGTGCTCGATCCCTTAGCCAGTGAACATCAGGCGGACTTGTTGGCGACGATCGGGGACTGAAGCTTTGGATGATAACTGTACAGGCTTGACACGGGTACTTACGCCGAGGATACTTTAATCAAGCGGTGGATTTCCTGTTATTCCGTTTAATGAAACTGCATTTGTGCTAAACGGGTCCTTCTATAAATTCATTCTTTAAGAAGTGTCCTAAATGCTATCCAGCACAACATTATTCTTCTGGGTACAAAAGAGATTCGAAAATGGATAAAACATTAGTGCAAGACCCTGTCCAATCCCAACCCCTGCTGGTAAAAGCGTTAAATCAAAGCGAGCAGGTCAAAATCAAGGTGGAAGAATGCGCCCAGGAGCTCTCCGGGGTGAATACCGCACTGAAAGAGGAGCTTATCGAGCACTTATCGGTGGATGAAATTCAGGATGCGCTGGTTCAAAGTGAAAAGATTGAGGATAAAGTTCAGGAATGCGCCGAAGATTTGCATTTAATAAATGCGGCTCTTGCGGAAGAAATTACAGAGCGCAAAAAACTGGAGCAAAAATTATGTGATAGCGAGGCGCAAGAAGAAAAAAACCGTTACTTGGCCTATCACGATATCACCACCGGCTTGGCCAATCGGGCATTATTCAATGACAGGTTGGATCAGGCATTGGCCCAGGCGGAGCGTCATACACGGTCTTTTGCGGTAATGTTCATTGACCTGGATAAATTCAAGGGCATCAACGACACATACGGACATGGCATTGGAGACAAGGTTTTGCAAATAGTGGCCACCCGGCTACAAACTTGCGTGCGTGACGAAGATACTGTCAGTCGGGTAGGAGGGGATGAATTCCTCTGCCTTTTAATGGAGGTGGATGAAGAAGCTAACGTGGCAAAAATTGCCGCTTCCATGATGGGAGAAATTTCAGGAACCTGTGAACTGGATGATTTAAAGCTGAGCGTGAAACCGAGCATCGGTATAGCGATCTATCCCCGGGATGGCACTTCAGCAGAGGTTTTGGTGAAAAATGCTGATGCTGCGATGTACAAGGCAAAACAGGATAGCAATGGTTATGTTTTCTTTAACCCGCTTGCCGCGACACCGAGCCGCCATTAGCCATAACTCTACTTTTTTGAAAATGCTTCGTCGAGTTTTTCTGCCAAGGTTTCTACGCGGGTTTCTTTGCTTAGTTCCAGGGTTTTGTAATCTGTTGCGTCCGGCGTGCCGGTAGTTTGGCTTACTTTTTCCAGCATTTGCAGTACTTTTGTTAACTCTTGCTCTACCAGCAGCGTAAGTTGCAAGTTCAGGTGCGAGCGCTGCTCGTCGCGTCGGGCCATACGGTTCTGTTTTATCAGTACGAACATAAATAGAAATACTGATTCAGTAGTAATGATGAACGAAAGCAGGGAAAAGGGATAAGGGTCAAACGTTTTTATTTGGGGAAAATAGCCGGTATTTACCAAAATCCAACCCAAAATTCCTACAAAATGCACCAGCACAAAAATAATGTTGCTGGCAGCGCCCCCGATACTGTCCCCAATAAGATCACCAAAGCTGCGGCGCCTATTAAACTCCGCCTCAATTTTCTTAATGGCTTCGATGTTTTCCCGCGTGACTCTTGCGGTAATTTTTTGTTCCTCTGTAATATCCATAGGCTTATGCTACCGCGCTGTTGCAGGCGGTGCAATATGTGGGGCAATTTGGATGCGGGTGAATATGCCACCGCGCCAAGTACGTAATTTCCCCTACTGCTTTTTAAAGGTTTATCCGCTAAGTTTCACCCAAAGAATAATGGCTATAAGAAGCAGCATCAGCACGGCGATATACAGCAGGCGCACCTGGGTTTTACAGCAATCCACTTTGGTGTCGTCCCCGGGCCGTGGGCCGCCGGGATTTCCGGGATGGCCTCCTTCATTCTCATTGCCCGTAGGTGTGCGGGGCTTATCACCGCCGTTCCATACGGCGGCTGTCAGGGTTTGCTCACGGGTAAAAGGTTTGCCGCGCACCGTCGTTCCACTGGCCATGAAGCGGCAGTTGTAAATGCCCGCCATGGCCGCGGTAAACACTTTTTCGAAATTGCCTTCGGGTTCTTCGCCAAGGGTGTAGGTTACCACACTGGAATCCGGGCGTGTCACCAGCGCATTCACCACCGCCCGGCCTTCCACCGGTATGCCGTACTCGGTAAGGTTGGCGCGCAGCGTTATGCCAGCCCCGGGTTCCAGGCTGCTCTGGTCAATCCTCGGTTTCATTTTCAGGTTGGAGAAGGTGTGTACCACCACGCTGTACCGTGCACCTGCCGCGCCCGGTCCGCTGCCTCCTGTTGAGCTCGGGTTGTCTGAGTGTTGGTATCTTTTCCAATCCTTTTCGTTTACTTTTAATAGCACATGCCATTGCCCCGCATGATTGTGGCTGATGAAAGCGACAGGCAGGGTGAATTTGTAAGAGCGGGTACGCGCCCCCACATTATAGGTGATGCCCAGGCCGGCGGCATTGCCTGCGTCTATGATGTCGCCTGCGGGTGTTTCCACCATCAGGTCTACCACGTTGTAATCCGTCATCAGGATTACGGTGGAGTCAATATCCGCATCAGCGATGACGAAAGGAATACGGAGGGTGGTGCCCGGTGAAATGTATCCGTTCGGGTCAACAATGATGTTGTTATTAGTGACTCCCGCCATGATCTGGATGAAGTATTTACTCAGCTTGAAATAATCATCAATACTTGAAGTGAGCAACCCGGTGAGGAGGAGATAACCCCCCGTCCCGTTGGCGATCGTTTTCAAGGCATAGGTGTCAACCTGCGTTTCATTACCTAACCCTATGGCAAAGGTTCGGCTGTCAATGGAACCCCCCACATCGGCCAGCCATTGTTCGCGGTTTTCCAGGCCGTCAGTCAGGATGATCAGGGCTTTGTAATCGTAGTCAGCCACGGGAATGGCATTGAGGACATTTCGTGCCTGGACCAGTCCATCACCGACAGAGGTCCATCCGCTGGTGTTCGTGGCGTGGGCTATAACGGCATTTTGGGCGGCTACCCTTCCCGCATCAAAAATGGTGTCGCTGTTGATGCGTGTAATGGGAAGCCCCGGCCACGTGGCATCGGTAGGTGGATACGCATCGTGGTCGAAGCGGACAATGGCAATGCCGTGGTCTCGGCCAATGAGTTCCACAAACTTCAAGGCGGCATCTTTCAGCACATTGATGCGCAATATGCCCGAAGTGCCAGCCAGATCATTCATGCTGCCCGATTGATCCATGGACAGCGCCACGGCCACAGTGGGTTTTTCAATGATATTGGCGCGCAGGATAAAGTTGAATTCCTGGCCACTTTCCACGCATTCAATCGTGATATTCCCGTCAGTCACAGGCGCTATTGTCCCTGCGGTGAACAGGAACCAAATCAAGCCATCACGGTAGGGAACAGACGCATGGGGTATCACTAGAGTTCCGCCAACAGGATTAAGTACGGCAAACGGTGCAGCCACCGGAGTGGTCGCTTTGATGCGAAGCGTTGCGGTGCCGCAACCATAAATGCGGAAAGTGGCGGCGCGTGCCGCGGATTCGGTTTCCGGCACATCGTTGAACTGGATAATGGCGGGCGAACCCGCGGTAAGCACTTCCGCGCGCACTTATGTTGGTGAAGTTGGTGTCGTAGCAGGGGGGAGTAACAATAGAGACGTGTTTATAGTCATGGGGCACACCTTGATTTTCCGGTGCATACCAAGGACGTATGAAATGTTCCACCCCGAACGAATCAATGGAATGTCCTGTTGACCAAGGCTCTACATTCACATTCATAGCCGCAGATTCTGATCCATAGAGCAGGTTTGGATCGAGCCTGTCAGTATGTGCGGGATCGGTTTGCCAGCGGGTAAAAAGCCTGTCGACATTGGAGTGCAACAAAAATACGATGGGATCACGGAAGGATGTATGTCCGTTAGACAAGGTTCCGCCAATGAATCCATGTGCAGAGTCATGGGCGGCCTCAAGCAATCCCCGTTGGTAGTCAATAGCGTTGACAATAGCTGTGTCAGTAGCTGCTGAATGGGTGTCGCCACTATGATTACGTGTAAGGGTTCGCGGTGGATCAACAGGGTTATCGTGGGTCAAATCAAAAGGATCATCCGACCTGTAAGGATCTGCCCCTGGAGAATAAAACCCCGCGCTTAACCATGGGTCTCCCGCATCACCACTCCCATTCCCCATAAATGAGGGGGTGAACAGGGGTGTCGCGTCGCGTGTCCAGTCCCAATAGTGCAGTGACAGGCGGGGATCCACCTGCCTGAGCATGATTTCAAACCGGTTTACCAGTTCGCGGTGCCAGGGCAGGAACTCAGGCCCGTCATGGACATGGGTAGCCTGGTGTATTTCATCCTGTTTGAACCAGTGGCTTACGCCACCGGGCGGACTGTCCGTGCGGCTGCCCGAAAAATACCGGTTGTGTAATTCCACTATTGCATTTTTGAGCAACAGTCTTTCAGAGGCATCTACATCGAGTATGCTTCTGCGTATTCCATCTCCTAGTGCCATGGCTGACTCCGTTTATCTTGTTGTCAAATTAAAGTTTAATCTGAATAAAATAGAGCTCCGGTTGATGCTATTTTTTCTTCCCGTGGCCACCATGGTGGTCGCCGTGGGCAGGCTCATGCCCACCTCCAGCGTTATTGTGGCCGCCATGACCACCTTGGTCGCCTTGACCATGCGTGCCAGTGGACATCGGCCGCCGCCACGGCGGAAACGCCAGGCCGAGCGTTTCGCGGCGGATCGTGCGCATTTCCTGTGGAGTTAATTTCCGGCCATCGCGCAGGAGCTCGCGCAGCCACTCCCACCATTCCGGATCGAACCACGGCCGTGGCGGGCGGTTACGGCCCTTGCAGATCTGGATGAAGCGGCCCGTGCTGGAGCGCCCGGTCGAGTCGATCACGAACAGGAGGTAATAACCCACGATGACGACGTTGGGCTCGGGCGGCACTTCCGCCAGGATCACGTCGCCCTTTTCCCGCCGGAACTCCAGCGTGATGTGCCGCTGGTCTGAATTGAAGTTGTGGGTCACCGTGCTGCACCGAACCAGCACAACCTTCTGGATGTCGGCGGCGTCGGGCGTGCGGATTTCGAGCTTGTCACCGTGGCAGGCCTTCGGCGCCGCGTCGGTGATGGTGGGCCTGCGGCCACAGAAGTACCACGGCTCAAAGATTTCGATCCGCAGCTCGCGGTTTGCCAGTCCCGGTGAGCCATTGAAGTTGGAACCGGCTACCCACACGGCGCCGTTCGGCATCAGGAGAGCCGTGCTGTGGTAGCCGCGCACGACCGGTGAGGCGGGCAGAACCCGCCACATGCCGGATACCGGGTTATAGGTCTCGGGCGCGCGCACGCCGGTGGCGTCGTTGGAGCCGTTCTTCAGTCCGCCTTCGATGAAAATCTCGCCTGTCGGGAGAATGATCGAGTCGGCGTTTTCGCGCACCGGGTTCATGTCGCCGGGATTCGGATGGTCGACCATCGTGCGTGGGGCGGGAATCCAGCCAGCGGCGAGGTTGCCCAGGTCAAGGATATAAGGCATGGAACCACCCGCCTGCATGATGCGGGCGCGATATTTGTCGGCAGGTGAGAGGGGCAGCATCACAGACGTGGTGTCCTGTGCGAACCCGTTATCGTAGATTCCTTCAGGTGCGGGTGCGATCACGTCGTCCCAATCAGTGGCGTCCGTGTAGGGATGCCACTTCTCGAGCCGCTGGTTGGTCATGGGCGACATCGAAATCACCGCACTGTCGGGTAGCACGTGCAAGCGCGGGTACTCATAGCGGCGCGCGTCCACCGTGTCGATGTTGTTATAATCCACGGCGCCGACGATTGACCACACACCGGTGGCGGGGTCATACAGTTCGAGCGAGTTGTTGTTGTGCCGGTTGTCGTCCACTTCGGGGTGGCCGGACACGGCCAGCACGCGCCCGTCAGGCAAGGTGACCAGCGTGGGATACCATTTTCCGCCGGTTTTCTCGATGTCCTTTCCGGCAGTAACGTCGCTCGCGCGCTGGGTCACCAGCTTGCCGGTGACGTGCCACTGATCGTCGGCAGGATCAAACAGGTACGCGTCGCGGATGCCGATGAAGTGGCCGGAGGGATGGATGCCGCCGCCCCCCCAATTCCGCGTGCCGCCCGCCGCGAGAATCCGCCCATCAGCCAGTTGCGCATGACCGGCACAGAACAGATCCACGTTGCCCGGCAAACCCGTGACGGAAGTAATGGCGTAGGTGGCGCAGTCGAACAGCCGCGTGTGGTCGACGTCACCCGCACTATTGAGCGAACCCGTGTGTTGATCTCCACCAAAGTAGACGATTTTGCCGGTGTGTAGGAGTGCGGCATGCACAGCCAGAATGCTGGCGGCGGTG
>JAGVME010000082.1 GCA_020053945.1 Gammaproteobacteria bacterium | reverse complement strand
TCTCCCTTTGCACCGCACCAACGCCCTCGACCTGTAGCTTCAAAAATTGACTTTACGCCGAAGATTAAACCACCAAACTTACCTAAGTGAACAGTATTGAGACCTGACACAATACTGTTGACGGTTGTCTTTTAACACAGCGATGAAATGTTTCTTTTTCCGCACGATATATTCAAAGTTTACCGATGCCGCAAACCAACTGTCCATGAGCACATAGCGAAATTTCAGATGATTCGCCACGCACGTCCCAATCATCTCCCGCATCTGCTCGTTCTTCGTGACCTCGCTGGCCCGCTTCACCTGGCGCGTGGCTACGTCGCAAAACTGTAACGGCTTTCTCACTACTTCAAACGCTACCGGTATCGATGCCTCACCACTGTGGTACAGCGCATTGAGCAGGTTGATTCCCTTCACCGACCACCCCTTACAATGATCAAAATGCCAGCACATCACTTCGTTCTCATCCGTCCATGCCTTCTCCTGTATCGTGTCATCGAAAATCAAGACGCCATCCCCTCTCTCCACCTTGTGCACCGTGGCCTTGACCTCACGCCACAAATCCTTCGAGGTGTATTCGCGCTCCGATAAAAAACGCGTCACCTTGTCATGGCTAATCTCGCCCTCCAGCATCCCCGACAACCCCGTCGCTGTCGCATAGCCACAGGTGCTGATCAAATAGTCCGTGTACAACTCTAGCTCGGCTCTTTTCATCTCAAGATGATAACCGCTTTCGGTGGTCGTTGCGTAACATCAGTTACTACTGAAAAAGTGATTAAACACAAGGTCGGACTGTTGAATCTGGCTCGGGAGCTGGGGAATGTATCCAAAGCCTGCAAGATGATGGAGCTGTCGCGTGACACGTTCTACCGCTACCAGGCCGCGCTGGACACGGGCGGGGTGGAAGCCCTGTTCGAGAGCGTAGCCGACGACGTCAGCCCAATCTTAAAAACCGGGTGGATGATGCCACTGAGGCGGCGGTGGTCGAACATGCTGTGGCATTTCCGGCCCATGGACAGCACCGTACCAGCAACGAGCTGCGCCTGCGCGGGGTCTTTGTCTCCGGCAGCGGGGTACGCAGCATCTGGTTACGCCACAACCTGGCCAATTTTAAACATCGACTCCGCGCCCTGGAAGCCAAGGTCGCCCGCGACGGCATTATCCTCACCGACGCACAGATCGCGGCGTTGGAGAAAAAACAACGCGATGACGAGGCCAGCGGTGTTGTGAAACCGCTCACCCCAGGTATCTGGGCTCGCAAGACACCTTTTATGTGGGCACCCTCAAAGGCGTCGGCCGGATTTATCAGCAAACCTTTGTCGATACCTACAGCAAAGTGGCCTTTGTCAAACTGTATCCGACCAAAACCCCGATCGCGGCCGCCGATACCCTCAACGACCGTGTTTTGCCATTCTTCGAGGCGCAGGACTTACCGATGTTGCGGATCTTGACCGACCGGGGCACGGAGTATTGTGGCAAGGCCGAACAGCACGATTATGAGCTGTACCTGGCACTCAATGACATTGAGCACACCAAGACCCGGGCGGCCTCGCCCTAAACCAATGGTATCTGCGAACGGTTTCATAAAACTCTTCTACAGGAGTTTTATCAGGTGGCGTTCCGGAAACAGATCTATACGGATATCCCGATGCTGCAGCAGGATCTTGACGATTGGATGAAATACTATAATCATGACCGTACCCATCAGGGTAAAATGTGTTGTGGCCGTACCCCCATGGCAACATTGGACGACGGCAAGCGAATCTGGCAGGAAAAGAAATTAGGTTAAGCTTGACCTGACAGTCACTGCGAAAAAACCGGTAACTGTCAGATTAAGTCTGGACTTCTACATATTATTCAGCATTACAACTCGGCGAGAGGCCATAGCTATAATAATTACCTATCGCCTAATGCAGCTGAAAAAGCGGCGTGAAATATTTCCTGCCTGGGTGTACAGATTTACTTGGCCACTACACTATACCGCTGTCTACGGCATGCGTAGTGGTAACGGATTCATGTTGTATCTGGGTTTTGGCACGGGGTTACATATCGACATTTTTAATAATGGCACCGTCAATGGCTTCTCGCCCGCAGATGCCATGGTCGGCATCAAAACACCATAACGTGATCCAATAGGTGCACGGGGCATTGGCTCCCGTGCACTTTGTGATGCGAGTGATTGGGCTGCATCTTCCGCCCAGGCGAAGGATCCTGCCCCGCAGCCAACCGCGTGGATCAGGCGGCTAACTGCTGTGCCATGGTGTTCAACCCGTCGCTTCCTTCCAGCAAGCGGTTCATCACCATGATGACTTGCACTTCATCAACTTTTAATGCGGCCAGGATGGCGGGAGGCACGTCATGGCTTTCGGAATCCCCAATACCATGGGTTTTAAGCATGCGGTCCGCGACCAGCGCCAGATGCACATAGACAGCATGGGGGCCGGCATAGTTTTCGTTATGGTGTTCAAACGCCGTCACCACGATTTCTTCGGGCAAGCGCCACGCTTTCATCAGCCATGAGCCCACTTGGCAATGGTCCGCGCCTAAAATTTCCTGTTCGATGGACACCACGGATCTTTCCGGATTTTTCTCCACGGCAGCATTGATCCGCAAAAACTCCTGTTTGAATAAATGGCCTTGCAGTAAATGGCCAAAGTTATGCAACAGGCCCGCAAGAAAAGTAAGGCCGGGGCGCGGACGGATGGACTCGGGCATGGTTCGGCCCAAGGCCTGCATTAGTGCGGCACTGTAAGCGGCATGGCGCCAGAATGCCGCCAAACCTAACGGGCCATGCTGTGGAATCCGAAAGGGCTTGGCGGTGGCGACGCCGAGCGCCAGGTTCATCACCATGTCATATCCCAACACGCGCGCGATGGCAGTATCGACTGAATCAACCGCGCCTTTATAACCAAAGAACGGTGAACTGGCGTAACGCATGACTTGCGCGGCGAGGCTGGGATCAAGCTCAACGAGGCGGGCGAGGTCATTGACGCCAGCTTTTGTGTTGCCGCTGAGCTGGATGATTTTGCGTGCCATTTCCGGCAGCGGGGGTAACATGCCCATGCGTTCAATACGCTGTTTTAAATCGCCGTCGCCGCGTTGCGTAGCGACGGCAGCGTTTGTATGCTCCGCAAAATTACCGCCGAGCCAGGCGTTGCGCTGCATGACATGAAAAATTTTACTGTGCACCTGGATCAGGTGCGCGTCATCCCCGGCCGCGAAATAAATATCACCCCCGGCTTGCAGGAGGCTATCGTCAAGCATGGCTCTTACACCGTAGGCTTCGCCTGCCACCGGAATAAAGTCAGGTTTGCAATCATGAAAAACCGCCATCACCTCGGCGGGTGGCGCCAGCACTAACGGGCGATGCAGCAATTTACAGACAGCGTTGATATCGAGGGTATGGGTAATGGGAATGATGGCCATCACCAAGCCAATGTTATCTTTCAATGCAATGGCCTGGACAACCGATTGCGGCGCAAGGCCGGCTATTTCTGCGGCGTACATCAAAGACATGACGGGCACGGGAGACGACGGCAACCCTATCACGGTATGCGCGATGCGGTTGCTGCTGAGGTATTGCTTTAGCTTGTGCGCGATCGCCATCACTTCTCCCTTAAGCTATGCTGTAGCGCATATTTGTGCATAATCAACATAGCCAGGAAAATGCGCGTCCTCACTGCAATAGCGGCAGTGCGGGTTGCGTTTGAGTTTAAATTCGGTGAAGCTGGCGCGCAGCGCGTCGTAATACAGCATTTTACCGACCAGCGGCTCGCCTATGTTGAGCAATATTTTGAGCGCTTCCACCGCCTGCAATACGCCGATCACGCCGGGCATGACGCCTAATACGCCAATCTCGGAACACGACGGCGCCATGTCGGCAGGCGGTGGCTCGGGGAACATGCAGCGATAACATCCGCCGCGATGTTTTTCCGCGTTCGGATAGCCCGAAAGGTTACGGCCCGGCCAGAATACCGTGATCTGGCCTTCAAAACGGTACACCGCCGCGTGCACATTGGGCAGGCCGAGCTTGACGCAGGCGTCGTTAATCAAATAACGCGTGGGCAGATTGTCAGTACCGTCGACAATGACATCATAACCCGACAGAATCTCTTCAACATTGTCGGCGCTCAGGTGGGTCTTGTAACCCACGACCTTGATTTTAGGGTTGAGGGCTTCCAGTGTCTCACGCGCGGAATCTACTTTTGGCATGCCGACACGTGCTTCGGTGTGCAGGATCTGCCGTTGCAGGTTGCTGCGGTCGACCACGTCGTGGTCGACCACACCCAGCGTGCCGACGCCCGCTGCCGCAAGATAATAGGCGGAGGGTGAACCCAAGCCACCCGCGCCGATCAATAATACTTTGCTGCCCATTAATTTGATTTGCCCCGCTTCGCCGACTTCTGGCAATAACAAGTGGCGCGAGTAACGTTCGCGCGCATCCGCATCGAGGGTCAAGGGTGTTTCAAAGGGCAAGCCCTGATTCTTCCAGCGGTTAAAACCACCCGCCACTGAGCGCACATCTGTATAACCCAAGTGGCGCAACGCCTCAGCCGCAAACAGGGAGCGCATACCCCCCGCGCACATCGTCAACAAGGTGCATGATTTGTCCGGCACAGTGTCTTCTATGCGCAGCTCCAGGAAGCCGCGCCCCAGGCGCAACGCCTGCTTGGGGCTGCCAGCGGCAATTTCATCGGCTTCACGCACGTCGATCAACAGCGCGCCTGCGCTTTGCAGCGCCAAGGCCTCTGTAGGCATTATTTCTGGGATTAACGCCTTGATTTCATCGAGGCGGCGGTCTTTTGCTTTCATCATCAGTCTCCTGGTAAGCGGTCACCCTTTTCAGGTTCAATATTATTTTGATTATCTTATCAAATTTGGTGGCCTGCGGGGGTGACGGGCGTCACTTTCCACCCGTAAAAACGGCATGGAAGACCAGCGATAGCGGGATTAGCGGGGGGCCGCTCACGTGCATCCATGCACTTCACGGCACTTGGGCATCCTGCCCGGCGTCTTTTGCGCAACGAAAGCCAAGATCGCTAAACGCTGAATGCGGCGGCAAATAAAAGCGGTAAGCGCCCCGGTAAAAATGGCCAATGACGTAGTGCCCAATACCGCCCCAGCCACCACCCCTAACCACCTTATTTTGCTTGGCAAAAGCAGTGCTTTTATAAGTTGATCCCGGATAAGGCCGGTAGTCATCCTGCACCCACTCCATGACATTGCCTGCCATATCAAAAAGCCCGTAAGGCGATTTGCCTTGCGGATACGCGCCCACGGGAGAAACCCCGTCTTCCCAGTTATCGGCACTTGCGGCGTTGAGCTTGACGGGATTCCAGTCATTGCCCCAGGGAAACTCCTGCCCACGCGTACCGCGCGCCGCTTTTTCCCACTCAGCTTCAGTAGGCAGGCGTTTTTTTACCCATGCGCAATAGTCACGCGCATTCGGCCAAGTAATGCTCGTAACGGGATATTGATCAAGGGTTTTTTGGCGCTTTTCGATGGCGCTAAGCAATGCTTCTTTGCCCAAAGCACGGGCATCACGGCCGGGCGCAAGGCCCGTTTCCGCGACGAAATCCTGAAGCTTGGTGATATCGGCGGATTCAAGGATTTCGCGGGTTAACAGATAGCCATTTTTTTCCCACTGCGCGGGTAACCAGTAATTGGTCTTGACGACAAACTCACGGTATTGGGCATTAGTAACTTCGTAGGCATCCATGAAAGAATCGGGCAACTGCAGGGTGCGCTGCGGATGCTCGTCAAGATACCAGGGCTTGGACAAACCAAACTCCTTAGCTTTGTCCGCCGTGTCGGTTTTATTGCTGCCCATGACAAATTTGCCAGCGGGAACCCGCACCATGCCGGGTGGAACCCCGCTATCTTCCGCCGCGACGGGCTGGGCGTGGGCACATCCGGCAAAAACCGCTGAAAAAATCACAACGGACACGGGCCAAAACCGCGACCGCCTATATCTAGTACCGTGCTGTGCTTTATTTGAGCTTGCTTTCAATCGCACGGACATCCTGCAACTCTTGCGCGCTGTATATATTTTCCAAGTTGGCGGCGGCGCGGTGCGGTATCAGCAGCAGCTCCGCCAAATCCTTGATGTTTTGGTCAACCACCTTCAACTTACCTTGGCTCATGCCTTCGCCCAGGCTATGTAATGTAGCGGAATAACTGTAGCCTGCTTCAGCAAACACCATCTCAACAAATTTTTTGCGTTTTTCAGGCGGCAGGCTTAACGGAGAGCCCCCTACCTGCTGGCTTTCTTCAACCGCGCGATAAGCGTCGGCCAGTTTTTCCAAAGCCGCTTTATCTCCTAATGGCGCGGCCACCTTGGCGCCGTAATCGCAGGCCGCCAGACTTAACAATAAGGGGACGATACACACCCTGCCGCATAGTTCTAAAAATGCCATTTATTTACGCTCCGCGGCCAGTAACAAGTTGGCGATGTCCGCATTATGTTCAGCCAGCGCCAACATCAGCGCGGTACTGCCCTCCTGGTTCCTGAGCGTGGGATCAGCGCCTGCGGCCAGCAATTCTTTTACCGCATCAAGTTTGCCTTTCATGGATGCCCAGTGTAACGCGCTATAACCGGCGTCATCCTGGACATTAATTTGCGCACCATGCGCCAACAACGCCTTGATGACAGCCGGCTGGTCTTTTAACGCCGCCCGCATCAACGGGGTAGTGCCCGTGTTATCTTTTACGTTCACCTGCGCGCCATGCGCCAGCAATAAATTCACAATTTCCAGATTGCCCATTCTCGCGGCATGGGGCAACGCGGTCCAATCATATTTGTTACGCGCATTAACGTCCACGCCCTGCGCCAGCATGTGGTCTATTACGGCAATATCTTCATCCAATACCGCATTCATGAGGGGTGTATTTTTATCACCCCCCACCACCACAATAGCGGCGACCACCGCCACCATCAACGCGCCCATGGATAACAATCTTCGATGTGCCGCTTTCATTTCAATCCTTTTATTTTAACTGCTTAATGTAACATACCATCCACGAAAAAAACCCAACGGTTGATGGCGCGGGGTGCATTGCCGTCGCTTTATTTCCCTAACCGTGCTTGAAAAATGGCGGCGCACGCAAGCTATTTTCCGCAGCCTGCTAATGATACCAAAACTCAGGCGCCCGCATCTGCCCCCGCTTACTTGAGAAGTGGCAAAACCCATTGCCTGGCGGCATATTCTTTGCTTGAGTGAAGCGAACCATGGCATAGGCATGATGAATGTCAAAATACCGCCATCAAAAAATAATAGTGGCTTAATAAGGCCCCGTGTAATTTTCCATCAGCCATAGTATGTATCCATCCTTAAATTGAAAAAGGACCATTTTCGTTAATCCAGTAACATTGGGAGGCGCTCCCAATTTTTAAGGGGAAAATAAAACATGACATTAAAAACGTATTCAGGTTACGACCTTTTAAATTATCTTGATGCAGGAAATTTGTTGGTGAATGTCGGTGTTTTCAACGCGCTTTCCGCGATGACTGCGGCGCAGTTTCCACAAACGAAAGGGCTATTTATTAGCGGCTTAGGGTTTACTTATTCCCATCTGGGCTGGCCTGACGTCGGGTTAATTGATTCTATAGATGTCAGGCAAGTTGCACAAATCATCCGCGGCAACCACCCTGATTTATTTGTGATATGTGACATCGACTCAGGTTTAGGCGGATTAGAGCAACTACGCCGCACCTGTGTTGAATTAAAAAATCTGGGGGTGGCGGCGGTCCAGCTAGAAGATCAAACGCAAGACGATAAGAGATGTGGCCATATGGCGGGAAAAGTGGTCCGCCCGCGCGACGAAGCCATTGAGCGTCTGCGCGTCGCTTTATCCGCGGCCCACCCCATGCAAATCATCGCACGTACTGATGCGCCCATGGAAAATGGGGAGGCCTTGCAACGCGTTGAGGCGTTTATCCAGGCAGGGACAAAAATCGTACTGGTGGATGGCATTAAAGAAAAGGATATTGCCGCGGTCCGCGCCACGGTTAACGGACGCGCCCATATCATGGTTAACATCGTGGGCGGCGGAAAACTTGCCCAACGGCCCGCATCGGAGTTCCATAAACTTGGGATCTCTATCGTTAACCTGAGCACTCCATTATTATTTCCGGCGATGAAAGCAATGAAAGAAACCATGGAGTCAATGGTTCAGGGCGGGTGGCTCATGCCAGAAAAAGAAAATGATATGACGCTGGCTATGGCAAACGAGATGGTCACGAGTAACTTTAACCGTTTTGTCATGCATAATTCAGCCTGAAAAACCCATGGCCGCAATAATAAGTTTACTGGCGTTAGGGATTTTCTCGGGTATCCTGGCAGGATTATTAGGGGTAGGCGGAGGCGTTATTATTGTACCCGTCCTGATCTGGATTTTTCACTGGTACCCAGAAATTCCAACGGCAAATATCATGCATATAGCTTTGGCGACTTCACTGGCAACCATTGCGCTCACTTCACTCTCTTCAATCCACGCGCATCAAAAACATGGCGCAATCCATTGGCCAGTGGCCGGGCGGCTAACCTTCGGCATCCTGGCCGGCGCATTGGCCGGGACGGCCGTAGCCAGCTTTTTGTCCAGCGACGCTTTAAAAATCGTATTTGCGCTATTTCTTCTTTTAATTTCAATGCAACTGGGCTTCGGGGCGCAGCCCTCTCCGCAGAGACAATTGCCCGGCCGCCTCGGTATGAATATGATAGGGTTGATCATAGGGAAAATGTCAGCCTTGGTGGGGATAGGCGGGGGTTCGCTTACCGTACCCTTTTTGGTATGGTGCAATATTTCCATGCGCAACGCGGTCGCCACTTCCGCAACCTGTGGCTTTCCAATAGCGGTGGCCAGTACGGTAGGTTATATTGTGGCTGGCTGGCATATGGATCTGGCGTGGAGCAGCGGATATGTGTATTGGCCGGCCGTGCTGGCAATCGCGCCTGCCAGTTTATTATTCGCCCCGGTGGGCGCAAAGTTAGCCCACAGCATTTCCACCACGTCGCTAAAAAAGTTTTTTTCTGTCTTTTTGGCGGTCATCAGCATAAGCATGCTGGCGCCTTTCTTCTTTGCATTCCAATAATCCTAAAAACCTTGGTTGGAAAATGCCCTCCCAAACCAAATTGGTGCGCGGGCGTATTGATTTGGTGCAAAAATCTCGCGGTAATGCTCCAAATCCTTCCAAGTGGTTCGCGTAATGTTTCATTCATAAATCCAATTATTTCAAAGAAAACAACCACCAAGAAACATTTGTCGGGGAAGGAAAAACCTGCGTCGTGATAAGGCGCTGCTCGTCTTCTTGTTGGCATATCACTTGCTTTCCTTAACGACGAGAGGTTGATGGGATTATTATCCATTGATCTTGATGACAACTAGGGTTCCGGCTTGTTACAGGCAGGCGCTGGTCCGAGAGTTGTCGGCTTGCCTGACCGCAGTCTATGTCAGGCAAGATCCACGGCGGGACAAAAGCCCGGGAGAGCATTAGCCTCTCGCGTGCGTCTTTTGTTTAGCCTTGGAGGTTACCGTCATGTGGTTTGCCGCGCTTAAAAATTTTTCCGCAGCGATTATTCTGTGCAGTTTTTTCGGGTTTTCTTCCAGCGCTTTTTCCGCCGTCAAGATAGGTGTCAGCGACTGGCCGGGATGGGTGGCGTGGTACGTTGCCGAACAGCAGGGATTCTTCAAAAAATACGGCGCTGATGTAGAGTTGGTGTGGTTTCCGAATTACACGGATTCCATCCAGGCGCTTTCCGCAGGTCGGCTTGACGCCAATTCGCAAACATTGGGTGATAGCATGGCGCCCATCGCGGCAGGCATTCCCCTCAAGCTTATTTTGATCAATGATAATTCCGCCGGTAACGATGCGTTGCTGGCGAAACCTGCCATTAATACCGTCAAAGACCTGAAAGGAAAAACCATTGCGCTGGAAGAGTTCAGCGTTTCTCATTTTGTATTGGTGGTGGCGCTGGCCAAGCACGGCATGAGTCCCCGCGATGTCAAGATCGTCAACCTTACCGCCGGGGATGCGGCCGCCGCTTTTCTTGCCGGGCGTGTCGATGCCTGCGTGGTATGGAATCCCTGGATCAACAAAATTATCAGTAGCGGCAAGGGCAAAGCGCTGTTTACATCAAAAGAGATGCCGGGGCTGATTCCGGATGCGCTGGTGGCGCGCAGCGAATCCATCAAGGCCAAACGTGCGGATTTGATCGGCATGGTGCGGGCCTGGTACGACGCGGAAAAATTCATACGTGAAAACCCGCAGGAAGCAGTGAAAATCATGTCTAAAGTCGTTGGGCTGAGTGCGGATGAATACACCGTGTTTCTGCCGGGGACGCGTTTCTTTGGCCAAAAGGAAAACCTGCAAGCCTTTGATGCGGGCAACGCTGAGTCGTTATTGAAAATCGCGCCCACCATAGAAAAATTCTTGCGTGACCATAAGCTGCTGGAAGGTACGCTGGATGTCGCAAAAAGTCTGGACGCTTCGCTGGTAAAAGAAGTGGCGGGGGTAAAGTAGGCCGCCAAAATGGATTTCCCGCCAGATACATTACACAGCACCGCGCCACCTCCTGCGCGGGCGCCAACGCCCCACCCTGCGCCGTTATGGGCAGTGCGCGGTGCAATGAGCCGCAAGATGCATGTGGCATTTGCGGTGCTGGGATTCTGTGCGGTGTTGGCCGTATGGCTGGGTCTGGCGGAGAGCGGCTGGTTCAACAAGGTATTTTTGCCTAGGCCGCAGGATGTGGCGCAACGATTTTACACCTGGCTGGTGGAAGATGATCTTCTCAAGGATGTGTCGATCAGCATTTATCGTGTGATGGGTGGCTTTATGCTGGCGGTGATCGTGGCATTGCCGCTGGGGTTGATGATCGGCACGTTTCGGCCAGTACAGGCATTTTTCGGGCCAGTGATGGAGTTTGCGCGCTACTTGCCAGCGGTGGCTTTTGTGCCACTGGTGATGCTCTGGGTCGGAATAGATGAAGGCTCCAAGGTCGCGATTATCTGGATCGGTACTTTTTTCCAGATGGTACTGATGATTTCAGAAGACGTGCACCGGGTGCCCATGGCGCAGATTGAGGCAGCCCAAACCATGGGCGCCACTCGCGAGGAAATCATTACCAAGGTGATACTCAAATCGGCCTTGCCCTCAATCATGGACAGTTTGCGCGTCACCATGGGCTGGGCGTGGACTTATCTGGTGGTAGCAGAATTGGTCGCAGCAAATTCCGGTTTGGGTTATGCCATCTTGAAGGCGCAACGCTTCTTGCAGACAGACAAGATTTTTGCAGGCATTTTGCTGATCGGTTTGATTGGCTTGGTGATGGATCAATTATTCCGCTGGGTACATCGGCAGCGTTTCCCCTGGTTATATGCCTAAGCTTAATATCAGGAAAGGGTCAAAAATTTTCAATACGGGAAAAATCACCCTGCATGCATTGCAGGACATCAATTTATCAATTCATGAAAACGAATTTGTGGCACTGGTGGGCGCATCAGGATGTGGCAAGTCGACACTGTTACGGATTATTGGGGGGCTGGAAAGTTTCACGGCGGGTGATGTTAGCGTTGATGCGCTGCCCATAGTGGACCCTGGCCTGGAACGTGCCATGGTCTTTCAGGATTACAGTTTGTATCCATGGCTTACGGTGGCAGAAAACATCCGCTTTTGCCGTGAGTTAAAAGCGCATCAGAAAGATAACAGCTTACGTGCCACCTACCACGCCATCGGCCGTGCCCATGCATTAATGGAATTGATGGGGTTGGAGCATATCAGCAATGCCTACCCCAACCAACTGTCAGGCGGTATGCGCCAGCGTGTGGCGATTGCCCGGGCGCTCATGCCCGCACCGGAAATATTATTGATGGACGAGCCGTTTGGCGCGTTGGATGCGCAGACCCGCGAAGTGATGCATGAATTGATATTGCATCTCTTCGCGCAGGAACGCAGCACCATTGTGTTTGTGACGCATGATGTGGAAGAGGCCATTTATCTGGCCAACCGGGTGGTGGTCATGGCGCCGCAGCCGGGGCGTATTGACAGCATTTACAACGTGCCCTTGCCCCCGGCCGGGCAGCGTCATCTGGACATGAAGCTTGCGCCGGAATTTTTATCGTTAAAAAAAGAGATACTGCAGCGCATTCGCGCCACCGCACGGGTTCACACAGATGCGGGCCTGTTGGATAAATTAACCAAACCGCATCACCACGACAATGAAGAGGGGCGTTCCTTATGAAAGTACATCGGCACCGAAATATCAAAACTTCCGTATTCAACCAGACGCGGCGCCATCATCATCCCTCGTTTGACAAAACCCAGTTGCAGGGGTGGAAAATGATGCACAAGGAAGCCGAGCTGCCGCATGACAAATGGGATGAAGAAGAGAAGCGTTGCCTTGAATTAGGGCTACAGGGCGCAGATAGCATCCAGGATAAATCCATCCCTACGTTTGCGCGTGGCGAGTTGCCACACTTTGCAGGCATCAATACTTTCATGAAGGCACCCTATATTGAAGATGTGAGAAAAGTGGGCACCTATGATGTGGCGTTGATGGGCGTGCCTTTTGATGGTGGCACGACGTATCGCCCCGGCACGCGCTTTGGGCCGCAAGGCATACGCCGCATCTCGGCGCTTTATACACCCTATAACTATGAAATTGGCTGTGACCTGCGTGAGCAGATGAGCATGTGCGATATCGGCGATGTATTTACCATTCCCGCCAATCTTGAAAAAACCTTTGACCAGATTTCCAAAGCCACCGCGCATGTATTTGCCAGCGGCGCTATGCCAGTGATCCTGGGTGGCGACCATTCCATCGGTTTTCCTACACTGCGCGGCATCGCCAGCCAGACCGACAAGAAAATCGGCATAGTGCACTTTGACCGCCACGCCGACATCCAGGAAAAAGACCTGGATGAGCGCATGCACACCACCCCGTGGTTTCATGCCACCAATCTGCCGAATGTACCCGCCACCAATCTGGTGCAGGTGGGTATTGGCGGCTGGCAGGTGCCGCGCCAAGCGGTGAAGGAGGCGCGCAAGCGTAACACCACCATCATTACCATGAATGATGTAGAACGGCTGGGACTGGACAAGGTTGCGGAAATCGCGCTTGAAATTGCCTGGAAAGACGCTGATGCCGTGTACCTGAGCTTTGATATTGACTGCGTTGACGCCGGCTTTGTGCCGGGCACAGGTTGGCCAGAACCGGGCGGATTTTTACCGCGCGAGATTCTTTACCTGCTGCAATTAGTAGCGCGGGAAGGGTTGTGTGGCATGGAGGTCGTGGAAGTGTCCCCGCCTTACGATGTGTCTGACATTACTTCGCTGATGGCGACCCGGGCTATTGTAGATGTGCTGGGCACTCTAGTCGCGCATGGCAAGATGGGATCGCATCGGCACATGATTCGTGGCTGGAGCGGATAACGAGGTCGCGCACCATTATAGATTACGGCACGCCCTATAATGGTGCGCTAAGTGTGGCAGGGCTTTTCAGAAAAACAATAACCAATTGTAGTTTATATATATTTTATCAAGGCATGGTTTATGCAAACCCTCTGCTGTGCGGGCTGGGTAATCGGTAGCCGTGTTTAACTATCAATAATTTATTTATATGGGAGAATTTCACAATGCAGGTGAATCATAAATTATCAAAGCTAGGATGTGCCATCGCGTTGGCAGCAGGGATTATCATGGTGCCTGGCGCCTATGCGGATATGACGGGGAATATCGGCGTATTTTCAAAATATATTTTGCGCGGCATGACATTCCCCCCCACGCCTCCACCACCCGGCAAACCCACTCCACCCACTGCAGAAAATGATGGTACTGCGGTGCAAGGTGGCCTGGACTACAGTCATGCTAGTGGTTTTTATGCGGGTTATTGGGGTTCCAATCTAAGTTATGGTAACGACACCAACACCGGTTTCGAAAATGATTTTTACGGCGGGTACGGCGGTAAAGCAGGTGGTATAGGCTACTCGATCGGCTTGATTCAGTACTACTACCTGAATGTTGATGATTCTAATGGCCTGGAAGTAGATGCCAGCCTCAGCTTTGGCCCTGTAAAGGGACGTATGCAATATCTTACCAATGATGTCGCATGGGGCAATGCCGGCGATATTTATTGGACACTAGGTTATTCCACCAAATTGCCCAAAGATTTCTCGTTTGGGGCGACACTGGGTCATTACACCTATGACGATTCAAACGGCAAATATATTTCCGCCGCTACCACTCGCGGCACTTCGGCTTTCCGTCACCTTGATCTCAGCCTGTCGCACCCAATTGGCGCCACTGGCGCCGACATGAGCATCACCTATGTTAAAGGCGGCGAAATGCGCGATGGCACCGACCTGAAAGATGGCATTGTGTTCGGCATCAAGTATGGTTTTAGTATTTAAGCGCCCTTACCTGGCATGTTTTCATGCACAGGGTGTTTAAATAGTATTTAAAGAGTGGCCTGGCGCAAGGATGCGCCATTTTACCGCCACCGTACCAAGCCGTTAATAACCAATTGCCATTCACTCCAGGGGGTTATTTGCCCCGGCTGTCCCAATTTAAATCCTAAAAGGGTTTTTTACCTACCCATTCCGCAGTAAAATACCCCCTATCCGAAGCACGTCACCCTAATCGGCGTTTTCAGATTCAACCTAGATATTTCATTAGCCTCGTAGCGAATGCCCGTTTTCAAAGGAATGCCCTCATCGTGAATGTCCTATCGCATCATTTTTCTTTTATCCCACTGTTTAAAATTACGGGCGCCTGGTTATTATTGGTGGGCGCATGCGCCAATGCCTGGGCGGCCCCCACCCCCGTGCCTGCCGCCCCGCCTATCGCCGCGCGCGGTTATATCCTGCAAGATTTCCAGAGTGGCGCAGTATTGGCGGCGCTGAATGCCGACCAGCGCCTGGAGCCCGCCAGCCTCACCAAGTTAATGACCGCCTATCTGGTGTTCGATGAGCTGCGCTCGGGTAAGATCAAGATGGGTGATCCAGTCACCATCAGCGAAACCGCGTGGCGCATGGAAGGCTCGCGTACCTTTGTGCAGGTGGGCACCCAGGTGTCCGTGGAAGATTTGTTGAAGGGCATGATCGTGCAATCCGGCAATGATGCCACCGTAGCTTTGGCCGAGCATGTGGCAGGCACAGAAACGGTATTTGCCACCATGATGAACCATCGCGCCAAGCAATTAGGCATGACTAATAGCCGCTTCGAAAATAGCGCAGGCATGCCCGCGCCACAGCATTACACCACGGCGCGCGACCTGGCCACCTTAACCCGCGCGTTGATCCGTGAGTTTCCGCAATATTACAAACTCTATTCCTTGCGGGAATTCATGTTTAATGGCATTACCCAGCCTAACCGCAACCTGTTGTTAGCCCGCGACCCGACGGTGGATGGCGTGAAAACCGGCCATACTGAATCGGCGGGGTTTTGCCTGGTGTCTTCGGCATTGCGGGACGGCATGCGCTTGATCGCCGTAGTGTTAGGCACCACCAGTGAAAATGCCCGCGCCAACGAAAGCCAGGCCTTATTGAATTATGGTTTTCGTTTTTATGAAACGCATCGGCTGTATGCGGCCAACAAGCCACTTTCCACTGTGCGTGTCTGGAAAGGCGAAGAAGAAAACCTGACATTGGGGTTAAACAAAGATCTTTACCTGACCATCCCGCGTGGCCAATATAAGAGCCTGGCGGCGTCCATGAGCGTATATCCGCAAATCATGGCGCCCGTTGCGCAAGGGAAAACTTATGGTACAGTGAAAGTAATGCTCGCAGGCAAAGAAGTCGCCAAACAGCCGTTAGTCGCCCTCCAGGCAGTTAAGGAAGGAGGCATGTGGCGCCGCTTTGTGGACTGGGGGCTGCTGTTGATGGAGTAGCGATACCCGCATCCAGGGCGCCCTATAATTCGTTGAGATAAATCAGAGGCCTGTTATGTCCGCACATACCCCCATCGTCTACCTGCATGGCGTCTTCATGCCTATCGACCAGGCGCATATCCCGGTGTTGGACCGCGGTTTTATTTTTGGCGATGGCGTGTATGAGGTCATCCCGGTTTATTCGCGGCGACCCTTTCGCCTGCAGGAACATGTGCGCCGTTTGCAGCACAGCCTTGATGGCATCCGCCTTAAAAATCCGCACACCGATGCGGAATGGACGGATTTAATCACACAACTCATCGCGCGCAATGACGGCGAAGACCAATCCGTCTATATGCAAATCACGCGCGGAGTCGCCAAGCGCGACCATGCTTTTCCGGTCGGGGTCAAACCCACCATTTTCATGATGAGCAGCCCCATGACGGTACCCACCGCAGAATTACGCGCCACCGGTGTGGGCGCCATTACGGCGACCGATAATCGCTGGTTACGCTGCGACATCAAAGCCACATCACTGTTGCCCAATGTATTGTTACGCCAACTGGCCGTCGATGCTGGCGCTATGGAAGTGGTGTTACTGCGCGAGTTGGCCAAGCCCCCCGGCCGTTATCTTACCGAAGGCGCGGCCAGCAATATTTTTGTGGTACAAAACGGCACACTGCTCGCACCACCCAAAGATCACCTCATGTTGCCCGGCATTACCTATGACGTGGTAATAGAGTTGGCTGTCGCAAACAATATCCGCTGCGAGGTGCGGCTGGTTTCCGAGCACGAAGTGCGTACCGCGCAAGAATTGTGGCAAACATCCTCACTGCGCGAAGTGATGCCGATCACGGCGCTTGACGGCAAACCCGTTGGCGACGGCAAACCGGGGCCACTGTTCAAAAAAATGTACACGTTCTATCAAGACTATAAGCAGGCCGTGCGCGCGGGGAAAGGGTAAGAGCCAGATCGTGATAAACCCTTTTTACTTGGTCATGAACAATAGATCCCTCATCCCGCTTGCGGAAAGCGGGGGCGGTTAATAGCATGACCACCGAACCAGAATCCCTGCTGGTATTTCCCTGCGAGTTTCCCATCAAGGCCATGGGTAAAACCAGTGCCGCCTTTGAGGCGCAAATCATCAGCATTATGCGCCGCCACGTACCGGATCTGGACGAAACGGCCATCACCTGCCGCCCCAGCCAAGGCGGCAATTACTTGGCGATTACTGTCACCGTACAAGCCACCAGCCGCGCCCAGCTTGATGCCATTTACCAGGACTTGACGGCGTGCAAGGACGTTTTAATGGCGCTGTAAATGGAAAGCGGTCTGATGCGGTATCCGGCCTGGCAATGCAACATCGTTCATTTGAAACACCGGTACAAACAGATGCTATGTGTCAATGCAAGACCTGGCGCAATATTGTTCGTATTGTTCGTATTGTTCGTGGCTAGTGCCAGGCTTTAGTGTTGAAGGATTCTGGACAGGCTTTTTCGTCGCAATTTTTATATCAGTGTTTGGTTTTTTTACCAACCTGTTTATTGGGATTGGTGGCGTGAAGGTGAAAAAATTGCCTTATACCAAAGAAACTAAATATCATTACATTGCAAATACGGAAAGTTGGTCAGGGATTTGATGCGCCCTTTTTCTTCGATCATTTTATTCCATGC
>JAGVME010000099.1 GCA_020053945.1 Gammaproteobacteria bacterium | reverse complement strand
TCGTTACCTTCCCCAATAGTCCGTACCGGCTGTTCCAGCCCTTTCCGCCGGCCGGCGACCAGCCGGCGGCGATCGACCGGCTGGTCGAAGGGATCGACGACGGACTGTCGTTCCAGACCCTTCTGGGCGTGACGGGTTCGGGCAAGACCTTTACCATCGCCAATGTCATTCAGGCCGTGCAGCGGCCGACCATGATCCTGGCGCCCAACAAGACCCTGGCCGCCCAGCTATACGGGGAGATGCGCGATTTTTTCCCGCATAACGCCGTGGAATATTTCGTTTCGTATTATGATTATTACCAGCCCGAAGCCTACGTGCCGTCTTCTGACACATATATCGAAAAAGACTCATCCATTAACGAACACATCGAGCAAATGCGCCTGTCCGCCACCAAGGCGTTGCTGGAGCGTTCTGACGCGATTATTGTGGCTACCGTTTCCGCCATTTACGGTTTGGGTGACCCGCAAGCCTATCTGAGCATGGTGCTGCATCTGGTGCGCGGTGACACGGTGAATCAGCGCGATATTCTGCACCGTCTCGCCGAACTGCAATACACGCGCAATGATGTTGAACTGCGCCGTGCCACCTACCGTGTGCGCGGCGAGGTGATCGACATTTTTCCGGCGGAGTCTGACCGCGAAGCGCTGCGCGTTGAGCTGTTTGATGACGAGATCGAAACGCTGGCGTGGTTTGATCCGCTCACCGGCGAAGTGTTGCGGCGCGTGGCACGTGTCACGGTGTTTCCCAAGAGCCATTATGTCACGCCGCGCCAAACGCTGCTGGATGCCATTGAACAGATCAAAGATGAACTGCGCGAGCGCCTCGAACATTTATATACCGCGAATAAACTGGTGGAAGCGCAACGCCTTGAGCAGCGCACGCGCTTTGACATTGAAATGATTATGGAGCTGGGTTATTGCTCTGGCATTGAAAATTATTCACGCTATCTATCGGGTCGCAACGCCGGAGGAGCGCCGCCAACATTGTTTGATTACCTGCCGAGTAATGCGTTGCTGGTGATTGACGAAAGCCATGTCACCATTCCGCAGTTGGGCGCAATGTATAAAGGCGACCGTTCGCGTAAAGAAAACCTGGTCAATTACGGCTTCCGCCTGCCCTCGGCGCTCGACAACCGGCCACTGCGCTTTGACGAATTTGACGGCATAGCACCGCAGACAATTTATGTTTCGGCCACGCCCGGCCCTTATGAGCTGGGGCGTTCCGGTGCCGTGGTAGAGCAAGTGGTGCGCCCCACCGGTTTGGTCGACCCCGAGATTGAAATTCGTCCGGTGGATACCCAGGTAGATGACCTGATGTCTGAAGCCAAAAAGCGCGCGCAGATCGGCGAGCGCGTGCTGGTCACCACGCTCACCAAACGCATGGCGGAAGATCTCACTGACTACCTCGCCGATCACGGTGTGCGGGTACGTTATCTGCATTCGGACATCGACACCGTCGAGCGTGTCGAAATTATCCGTGATTTGCGCCTGGGTAAATTTGATGTGCTGGTTGGTATCAACTTGCTGCGTGAAGGGCTGGATATTCCTGAAGTGTCGCTGGTCGCAATTCTCGACGCTGACAAAGAAGGCTTCCTGCGCTCCGAGCGCTCACTGATCCAGACCATCGGCCGTGCCGCGCGTAACCTGCACGGCAAAGCGATACTCTATGCCAATAAAATCACGGGCTCCATGCAGCGCGCCATTGGCGAAACTGACCGCCGCCGTGCCAAACAAGTCGCCCACAACACAACCCACGGCATCATCCCGCGTGGCGTACAGAAGAGCGTGACAGACATCATGGACGGCGCCCATGGCGGCGGTATCGGCGCGGGTGGTGTGGCACATAAAAAACAGCTCAGAGTCGCAGAAGAAGCCGCCGAGTATGCAGCCCTGCCACCGGAGAAAATCCTGCAAAAAATTAAAAAACTCGAACAACAGATGTATAAGCATGCCCGCGACCTCGAGTTCGAAGAAGCGGGCCGCATCCGTGATGAAATACAGCAACTGCGCAAATACGGGCTGGGGATACCGGATTTGAAAGTGGGATGATGTTGCGCGCCATGCATGGATGCACAAGTGTCGCCAGAGGCAGGATGCCGGAAGCGACCGCCATCCACGTCGCGGTCGAGTTATTCTAAAAAAGCACTTGAACCACGGAGATCACGGAGGAAAGACAAGGCCTTGCCAAGGGGTACCGCGTCACCTATTGGGTGGTGGTGCGTGTTAGGCTAATTTTCTTAGGACTTGCGCAAAATTTAAATACCCATTCGTGGTGAGCCTGTCGAACCACCCGCCCCGCATCCTGAGCCCTTCGACAGGCTCAGGGCGAACGGAGGTAGGGTATTTTGTGTAAGTCCTATCTATGAGTTTCTTTCTGTTCTCCGTGATCTCCGTGGTTCAACAGCTTTTTGCAGGGTTATCTCATTGAACAACAGCATCGACGTTGTAATTATTGGTGCCGGCGCCGCTGGTATGATGTGCGCTATCCAGGCGGCGCAACGCGGCCGTTCAGTCTATTTGATAGACCACGCGGCAAAACTGGCTGAAAAAATCCGCATCTCGGGAGGAGGGCGTTGCAACTTTACCAACCTGAATACCCATCCAGATAATTTTATTTCCACCAATCCGCATTTTTGCCGCTCGGCGTTGGCGCGCTATACGCCACAACATTTTACCGCCTGGTTGAATGAAAAAGGCATCGCCTACCATGAAAAAAAGCTCGGCCAGTTATTTTGTGATGGCCGTTCAGAAGCGATCATCATGTTGCTCAAGCGAGAGTGTGATGCGGCCGGGGTAAAATTTCTGATGCCATGCAGCGTTGAAGAAATCACCCGTGACAAGAATTTCGGGATACGCACCAGTTGCGGTATGTTCTACGCGCAATCCCTGGTGGTTGCCACGGGCGGCCTGTCCATCCCCAAGATAGGCGCGACTCCCTTCGGTTATAAAATAGCGCAACAGTTCGGTATTCCCGTCACCAAGCTAAAGCCCGGCCTCGTGCCGCTCAGTTTCCATCCTGAAGAATGGGCAGATTATGCCGCGTTAGCGGGTATCTCCGTGGATGCCGTGGTGAGTTATGGCAAGCAGGCGTTCCGTGAAAATTTGCTGATTACCCACCGTGGATTAAGCGGCCCCGCCATCCTGCAAATCTCCTCTTATTGGGAGCATGGGCAACCACTGCACATCAATCTGCTGCCGGATCACGACATGCACGATGTATTCACAGGGCAGCGTGGCAACGCGATGTTGCTCAATAATTTTTTGGCGCAGTACTTACCTAAACGGTTTGTTGAAGTATGGCTTAATTTTGCGGAGAACCAGCCTCTCAATCAATACTCCGAAAAAGACCTGGCGCTGTTAGCCGATAAACTGCATGACTGGCAGATTACACCCACCGGAACGCTGGGCTATGCAAAGGCAGAAGTAACCTGCGGCGGGGTAGATACCCACGCCTTATCATCAAAAACCATGCAGGCGAATGATGTGCCGGGCCTATTTTTTATAGGCGAAGTGATGGATGTCACGGGTCATCTGGGTGGTTACAATTTTCAGTGGGCGTGGGCTTCAGGGTGCGCGGCAGGGCAAAGTTGCTGAGGTATTGTTACAATACCTCACGCGCCACGCCCGTTTGAAAATGGAGTTCCAATGTTTAACCCGTATGCAATTATTCTGGGTCTCTTCATCATCGCTGGTTTTATTGCTGCCCTGTGGGGTTGGTTCATTATCGCCAAGGCGCGAAAAACGCGGCGTTGGCCTGTGGTTGAAGGCATCATTGAACAATCCGCGCCTACGTCGGAAGCCAATGACCTGCTACCGCACATTCTATTCAGCTATACGGTGGGCGCGCGCTTATCAGCGCGCATTGGAATTTCCCGATGGTACCAGTCCATCGCCGGAATTCGCCACCAGCTATGTTCGGAAATATCCCGTTGGCGCCAAAGTGCCCGTATATTACAACCCCGATCAGCCGGATCAAGCCACGCTTGAGCCTGGCCTGACCCGTGGTGACTGGATGATTCCCGCCTTGGGAATCGCCGCGATGGCTTTTGGGATCTTCGCTTTATTTTTCAGCAGATGATGCTGATTTTCCAGCGAGCTTTACTTGGCAGGTTGCTATTGCTGGCGATGACAGCGGCAGGCATTCACTTTGGGCTCCACGTTCCATAAATTCTGACAACTGGCGAACTTGCGCAGATACGCACTATGCTCGTGTCGGCGCCGTGGGCCGATGGCCGTATCACCGCGGGTACCCAGTCGGCCCAGGCCAAGCATAACCTGCAATTGCCAGAGGATTGCGAAACCACGCGCATTACTGGCCGTATCGTGCTGGCGGCGCTCGAACGTAACGCCCTGTTTTTCACAGCGGCACTGCCCAGGCAGATCTTTCCGCCGCTCTTCAACCGTTACGAGGGCGGCATGAGTTTCGGCAATCACGTTGACAACGCAGTCCGCCGCATCGCCAGCAGCGGAGCGCGCGTCGCGGCAAACCAGTGGCGGCGGCTGATGAAATATCCCTGTGCCTGATCTATCCTAAGGGCGTAGCCCGTAGTGTTTCACCGCCGCGGCACAGCCCTTTATATTTTTTCCGCTCATTCCCTGCGACGCGTTTCTAGCTATTCCCCTGCGCCACCCTCCCTTGGCTCGGTCACTCCGGGTTGATACGTAATCCGCGATAACGCTATTTTGTGGTGTCGCGACTGCCGCCGTTACGGCTTCGCTGCTGTCACTTTTTACCATTCTCCTTAAGACTCTTTTTATTCTGCCGCTATACCTGACACGGAATGAATATCATCACGGTTTATCAGGGGATCCTTATGATGGAAGCCACGCCCACGGATTACAGTTTTACGGATGTTAAAGTCATGGTTATTGATGACAGCAAAACCATCCGCCGTACCGCCGAATTGATTTTGCAAAAAGCGGGTTGCCAGGTGATCACCGCCGTCGATGGTTTTGAATCGCTGGCGCTGGTGGTGGACCACAAGCCGGACATT
>JAGVME010000079.1 GCA_020053945.1 Gammaproteobacteria bacterium | reverse complement strand
TCTTCCGATCTCCGTGGCGGGCTTCAAATTGCCGGCTTAAATCCAATCAGCTTCTTGCGCCGAGGTGGAAGGGTATTAAGCACCGGCGAACCACAGTATTGAAAATAAAAAGGTATGCGGAATGATAGCGGTTGAACATATGGATTATGGGGCCCTGAAATTAGTTAAGGGCGAGGTCGACGTCAACCTGCTGAAGGCGCATGACGCATTGGGCGTGTTCAGGAAAAATACCGGGGATACGGCGCCACTAAAATCCTGCATCACCTTGCTGCATCAAGTGCATGGCGCATTGCAAGTGCTCGATTTTACGTGGGCATCAGTGTTGGCGGGAGGTATGGAGCGGGTAGCCTGCGCCCTCGCCGAAGACCCCGCCAAGCGTACGGACTGGGCCTATGACACCTTGACTAAGGCCATTAATGAATTCCCGAAACATTTGGCCAAGCTACAAGAAGGGCAAGATACAGCGCCTTTGGAGTTCATCCCTTTAGTGAACGATTTGCGTGTGGCGGCTGGCAGTTCCATTTTGTCAGAAGCCATGATCTTCTCCCCAGAAAACATCTTGGCCCTTAATGCGCTGGGCAGGACGCCCGAGTGTCGCGGAGTGCAGGACGCACGTGAGCGACCGCTGGAGGGCGCTGGCGCAGCCCTTCCGGCGGCACTTGCTCATCCAGGCACAACGCAAGACACACAAGAAGCGCCATCCATGGGCCTGGAAATGAAAGCTTATGACCCTTTGGATGTGCGCGCTTTGGCGGGCCGGGCACGCCCTGTTTACCAAACAGGGTTGTTGGTATGGTACCGCGACGCTAAAAATAAAGCCGCGCTACGCCGGTTAATGGAGGTTATGGTCCAACTTCAGCAAGCCTCGCCAGAAGAAGGCTTATGGTGCGCCGCCGGTGAAGTAATCGAAAAATTATTGGAGGGAAACCTTGAATGCAGTACTTCCATTAAACTTTTGCTGGGACAAGTTGAACGGCAGATCCGGCGGGTTATGGAGGCGGGTCCCGATGACTTGCTGCTGAACCCTCCTACGGATTTAATTAAAAATCTCCTTCATTATATAACTGTCGCCGAAAACAAGATTGATACTTCTTCAGGAATATCGTCTTCCCCACAAGAATCCGACGGAAAAAATGCCACGGGTGCGAAGTCGGCCTTGTTATTGGACATGGCCGCCAAAGCAGTAAAAGACGAGCTGAATTGGGCCAAGAAAAAACTGGATGATTTTGCGCAATCGGGGGGGCTTCACACCCAAGAGGAATTGCGCGCCATTATGGATGTGTTGCGCCGCGTGTCTGGTACTTTGGACATGCTGGGCCGCTGGGAGTTGCGCCAAAGGGTAAGGAGACAGGCGGGTATCCTGGATTCCATGTTGGGTGAAGAAAGTATCTTGAATGACCCGCGCATCATGGAAGTCGCCAATGCCTTGTTGTATGTGGAATCATTGTTGGGCGACAAAAAAATACCTCCCAAACCCGTGGTGAAAACATTGCCCCATGACGTGGCGCGCCATATCCAACCCCTGCGCGAAGAGGAATATCATGAGCTATGCCGCGCCATCATCCGCGAAGTTATGGTGGAGCTGACGCAGGTCAAAGATGACATTATCGCTTTCTCAAAAGACCCAGGGCAATGCGATTTGTTGATTCCCGTCCCGGCCCTGATGCATCGCATCATAGGCGCGCTCACCATGTTGTCCCTGCGTCGTCCCACCGTCGTCCTAAAAGCCGTTTACCATTACATCAGCCATGAGTTGCTGGGCGTGCGCATTGCGCCTTCCCAGGAAGCCTTGGACAGTTTGGCCGATATATTGACGAGTGTGGAATTCTTTTTGGAAACAATGGTTGAAAGCCAGATGAACCTGGATTCATTGTTGGATATGGCGGAAGGCAATATCATCACTTTAGGATATTTAGTCGACCGGATCGACGAAATGGTCGTTGATGACGGCGCATCCAGTATGCTTGCCGACGAACAGGAAATAATTACCCAAGAGGAAACGATAGTATTGTCTTCCCCACCTGGGATCGAGTCCCTTGAGGATGGGTTCGCCTCAGGAAACACCGTTGTGGAAGTGGCAGTGATGGATGAATCTCCTGTGCCGTCTTTGCCGGAGAGTGGTATAGCGGGGCGCGCCCAAGGTATGGTGGAAATTGCCAGCCCTAAAAATGATACGGCAGTCATGGCGGGCCAGAATGAAGAGGTAGTGGACGAAATAATAGAAATTTTTGTTGAAGAAGCCACTGAAGCAATCGGCATTATTCAACAGTATTACCCAAAATGGAAAAACGACATTGACGATATTTCTTCGCTAGGTACTTTCAGGCGCTCTTTTCATACGTTGAAAGGCAGCGGACGGTTGGTGGGCGCCAATGTTGTCGGGGAATTGTCTTGGGCGGTAGAAAGCCTGTTGAATGCGATTATTGAAGGCGAAGTTAGCGCATCTGGAGCCATTTTCAATTACCTTGAAGAATGCATGCGGGTGGTACCGGCATTAGTGGAGACATTCCAGGTTACCCGGAAAAAAACAGAAATTAGCGTGGATATCCAGGCGCTCATCGACAAATCGAAAGCGCTTATCGTAATGCCCGATGTGGCTGCTGAAGCAGAAATCCCTGTTATTGAAGCCGCCGCACCCTTGCCGCCCATGGCAGTGGAAGAAGCGCCACCTGCCGCAGTAGAAACGCCTGGCATGCTGGCTGTGGCTGAAATTATAGAAGCTGTGGAGGTTCCAGAATTTCAGCCCTCGGTAGCCAATGACGAAACATCTGCCATTGACCCGGTGTTGCTGGAAATATTTACCAATGAATCCACAGGGCGTTTGAAAGAAATCAGGGCATTTATAGACCATTGCCATAAATCGCATAAAAGTTATGTGGCTGAACCACTGGCGCGTAACCTGCATACGTTGCAGGGTAGCGCACATATGTCAGGGTTTATGGAGATTGCTGAGCTTGCCGATTTATTTGAGCGGCACATTAATTTTGTCAGCCAGGCGCAAAGGGAAATAACCGACGAAGAATTATCTGCGTTAAATGACTTTATTGGCGTGATTAATACCTTGTTGAAATTGAAGCATCCCTTGCGATCGGCCCCGGATGTTGATGACGCTATGGCACGGCAACGTGAATTAATGGCAAAGATGCATACAATAATGGAAAGCAACTATTATCAGGCGCAAAGGGTCGAAGATACCCTTATGGAAGGATCCATTCCCGAAATTAACATTCCAGAAGTTAATATATCAGAACCTTCCGATGATGATCCCGAACATGATGAGATGGTTATCCAGATATTCCTGGAAGAAGCGGCAGAAATTCTTGAGAATACGGAAGCCGCCTTGCAGGAGTGGATGGGCGCTCCGGGTGTAATGGCGCCCATGGCGCGGTTGGAACGTGAGTTGCACACCTTTAAGGGTGGTGCGCGCATGGCAAGAATTACGCCCATGGGAGATCTTAGCCACAGCGTGGAATCTTTGTTGAGCGCTGTTGTGGCAGGCACAATTGAAGTTACTGATGAAATAATCCAGTTATTACAGCAGTCGCATGACCAATTGCATCACATGCTCGATCAAGCGCTCAAACATGAACCTGTGGCGCCCGCGGTGGAATTAATATCCCGCCTGGAAGCATTGGCAGGCCTCTCATTGCATGAGGACGCACTAAACCTCCCACAAACCCCGGTTCCTGAAGAGGTGATTCCCCCTGTTTCCCCACCAGAAGTTCAGGTGGTGATCGAAGAAGGCTTTGATAATGATGATGCGTTTTTTGCCGACGCGGTGGACTTGGCAGGGCAACCAGTAGTCGCAGAGTCCCCCCCAGCGCTGATGGAATTAACCCCGGCGGAAAATTTAGAGTCCAGCGTTGAGGGCGCCGCGCCTGTTCCAGAGTCCTTCCCGGAACGGGAATTTTTAGCGGAAAAAACCTCAAAAGAGCAAGTGCGTATCAAAGCGGAGACCCTGGATAATTTGGTCAATCAAGCCGGTGAGCTTAGTATCTCGCGTTCACGCTTGGAGCAACAAATCACAACGTTACGCTTTGGCTTGAATGAAATGAAACAAACCATCGGCCGTTTGCGTGAAAAAATCAGGACGCTCGATATTGAAACAGAGGCGCAGATTTTATTCCGCTACCAGGAAATCAGCAACCAGGGAGAAGAATTCGATCCGCTGGAGTTTGACAGGTTTTCCTTAGTGCAACAATTATCACGCGGCATGATGGAGGGCACCAGCGATCTTTCAAGCATTCAGGATCAATTTGAAAAGCAGGTAGGCGATGCTGAAGCTTTGTTGGCGCAACAATCGCACATGAATACGGAATTGCAAGAGATTATGATGGGCACGCGCCTTTTGCCTTTCTCTGGCGTCGCTTCCCGCATGAAACGCCTGGTGCGGCAGATTTCACGCGATACCGGGAAACTGATTGATTTTGAGGTGGCTGGCGAAGATGTCGAAATGGACCGTACCGTTTTGGAAAAAATCGTTGGCCCACTTGAGCATATGGTGCGGAATGCTATTGACCATGGCATTGAAGATTCCGAAAAAAGACGCCAGCGCGGCAAGCCGGACAAAGGAAATATCAGTTTATCCCTGTCCAAGGAAGGCGTAGAAATGGTTCTCCGGATGTCTGATGATGGCGCGGGATTTAATTTTCAGGCAATACGCCGTAAAGCGATAGAGCGCGGTTTAGTGGCTGAGCGTGAAGTTATTGATGATCAGGTGTTAATCCAATTTGTCCTGGCGTCCGGGTTCAGCACCGCTGATAAAGTGACGCAAATATCCGGCCGTGGCGTGGGCATGGATGTCGTTAATAATGAAATAAAACAGCTTGGCGGTAGCCTTAATATCGAGACAAAATTTGGGCAGGGAAGCACGTTTACGGTCCGCCTGCCGGTGGCGCTGTCCATTGCCCGCGCGCTGGTCGTGAAAGAATATGGGAATATGTATGCGATTTTAAATTCAAGCATTGATGGGGTGATGCGGGTTGACCACGGAACCTTGATGAAAGCGTTCGGCACATCTTCCCCCGCGCTTGAGTATGGTTCCGAACATTACCCGATACATTCATTGCATAGTTTTTTGGAAGGCGAGCCATCGTCACCGCCCGATGAGCAGCCCCGGCACCTCTTTTTAATGGTGCGGGGAGGTGGCCAGCGTGCCGCTTTGCGCGTTGATTCATTCGTGGAAAGCCGGGAGGTTGTCGTCAAATCCCTGGGCCAACAGTTGGGCAGCGTAAGGGGGATGATGGGCGCGACCATCATGGGTAATGGCAGTGTGGTGCTGATCCTTGATATCCCGGTGTTGTTGCGCATCAGCATGTCCGATGCGCAATCACGGCTGCATAACGCCACATTGCCTGGGCAATCCGGGATGTTGAAGAATGATGCCCAAGCTAAGCTGATTACCGTGATGGTCGTGGATGATTCGATTACCGTGCGCAAGGTGACCTCGCGGCTTCTTGAGCGGCACCACATGCGGGTGATTACCGCAAAAGACGGCATTGAGGCGATAGAAGTATTGCAACACCATATGCCCGATGTAATGTTGCTGGATATAGAAATGCCACGCATGGATGGTTTTGAGTTGGCTTCCGTGATACGTAATGACGAACGCCTTAAACGCTTACCTATCATCATGATTACATCACGTACCGGGGATAAACATCGTGACCATGCGCTACGCATTGGCGTGGACAAATATCTTGGCAAGCCCTACCAGGAAGTTGAATTGATGGAGAATATCAGGGAGTTGGCAAGGGATGCCCAAGAGAATGCCAAGTTGGATATGGCGGTATGATAGTGTTATGGAAAAGGAATAAATAAATGGTTAACGCATTAAATGTGGTTCATAGTTTATTATTGTCAGTGCATGGCACAATGTTATTGCCGCATGCCACCGTGGCGGAAGTTATCGCGTATACCGCCCCTGAAGCGGTGCCCCATGCCCCTTCCTGGCTGATAGGCATGTTACCGTGGCGAGGCACGCAGATCCCCTTGGTATTTTTTGAGGGGGTATGCGGTGAACCCTTGCCGGTGTCAGGGGATAACCAGCGAAAGATCGCCGTCTTGAAGACGCTGGGGTCTGATGTGAATATGCCGTTTATCGCGTTGGTAACCCAAGGGATTCCTCGGGCCATTAAAGTAAATCCGGATATGTTGATTGATGAAACACGGGAATATGCGCAGCCTTTCATACTGAAACATGTCCAGGTAAAAGGGCAATCAGCCTATATACCCAATATGGATTCCCTGGAAAATACGATTAGGATGGCTTTGGTGACGGTTAATTAATCTGCTGTATAATGTCAAGCACCGCTCCCTTGGCCGCAGGGTGGGTGCGAGGATGCTATTCCTGTAGGTTAAAATAACGTACCCGAAGCCATGGCTAGCTGTCGACCTGTAAGGGGAGGGCACCCTGGTACAAATAGCGCTGAAAGCCAGAGAACAAATCCCGAATTTCAGCGATGTCACCACCCAGGTCGGCAACTGCATCGGGAATAGAATCATGATAGCGCAGTCTCAGCAACTTGGTCAGTCTCTCCAATTCCAGCTCTTCCACGCCTTCCTTCACATAATGTATCAGCACGAAATCAAGGAATTGCTCTTGCTTGTCGCTGAAGTGATCGTGTATCTGCCCGCATGCCTCACCGACCCGTTCTTCCCGGCTTATCGGTTGCAGGGCGAAAGCCACATGCGCCAACACATCGAATAGATCGCTATTTTCTGCATCGATAATCTTTTGCATCTCACCAAGCTGTTCCTTGCCGAAACCTTTTTCCGCCAAGCCTTCGAGCAATTTCTTGCGCGTATCCGGCAGGCTCCACAGAGCGCGTAGCTCGTCTTCATCCTTGAAGAACTCCGGCAAATGGCCAAACAGCAACGTCAGGAATTCAGCTGCCGAGATAGGCTTGCCGTCCGGCCCCCAGAAGGTTGTCACCGAAATATGCCGGATGTTGCGTTCCTTGCCGTCGGCTAATTTCACCCGAACCTTCTTGCAAACGCACGGGCGCTGCCCACATTTCGGACAAGGCTTTTTCTTGCACTCACACGGCTGTTTGCCGCACACATAACAAGGTGGCGGTGGCTCATTAATGCACACACAAGGATGACGGTTACATTTTTTGCATGGCTCTGGCTCAACTGGCGGGCCATCCCAACCTGGGTCATTAAATTTTTCATGCGCCTTCACGAAATCATAAATAGTGAAGTATTCCTTTCCTTCATAGAGCCGTGTGCCGCGCCCGATGATCTGCTTGAACTCAATCATTGAATTGATCGGGCGCATCAGCACAATATTGCGGATATTGCGCGCATCCACCCCGGTCGAAAGCTTCTGTGAGGTGGTGAGGATGGTTGGAATGCTTTTCTCGTTGTCCTGGAAATCACGCAAAAATTGCTCGCCACGCTCACCGTCATCCGCCGTCACGCGCACACAATAATTCGGATCGGTGCTCGCGCCCTTCATCTGGTTGATCAAGTCGCGCACCGCCAGCGCATGCGCCTGGTTGGCGCAGAACACCAGCGTCTTCTCGCGCTGATTGATCGCATCCATGAACAGCTTTACGCGGTATTTTTCGCGCGCCTCAATCTCGATGATGCGGTTGAAATCTTTTTCCTCATACAGCTTGCCCGCTTCGATCTCGCCCTCAACCAGATTGTCGTCTGAGGTACAGCGGTATTCGTCCAGCGTGGTGGCGTACTGCTTCACACGGAACGGCGTGAGAAAACCGTCGTTGATATCTTCCTTCAGCGAATACACATACACCGGCTCACCAAAGTAATCATAGGTATTCACGTTGTCCGCAACCTTCGGCGTGGCGGTCAGGCCGAGCTGCACCGCAGGTGAAAAGTAGTCGAGGATGCCGCGCCAGTTGCTTTCATCGTTTGCCCCGCCGCGATGGCATTCGTCGATAACGATGAAATCGAAAAAGTCCGGCGGATATTCGCCGAAATACGGCGAAGGTTTGCCATCTTTTGATGACCCCGACATAAAAGTTTGGAATATGGTGAAAAACACGCTGCCATTCTTCGGTACGCGCCCCCTCTGGCGAATGTCCTCCGGTGCGATGCGCACCAGCGCATCTTCGGGAAAAGCGGAAAATGAGTTGTAAGCCTGATCCGCCAGAATATTGCGGTCGGCAAGAAATAAAATTCGCGGCGTGCGCGTTGCATTGCGCTTCAGATTCCACCTTGCATGAAACAGCTTCCACGCTAATTGAAACGCAATAAAGGTCTTTCCCGTGCCTGTCGCCAACGTCAGCAGAATACGCTGCTGATTATCGGCAATCGCCTCCAGCACATTATTGATCGCGCTGTCCTGATAGTAGCGTGAGCCCCACAGCCCGCCCTTGTCCTCAAACGGCACGGCGGCAAAACGCTCGCGCCAATCGTTGGCTTTAACAAAGGTAAGATTCCACAATTCTTGCGGGGTAGGATAAGCCTCAACATCGCCCTCCGCACCGCTCTGCATATCCACGCCATAAATGTGCTGGCCGTTGGTCGCATAAGTGAAACGCACTTGCAACTTTCCCGCATAAGCCTTGGCCTGCGCCAGCCTTTCGGTATGCGGCAAGCCCATACGCTTCGCCTCCACCACCGCCAACTTGTGGTTGCGGTAGATCAGCACATAGTCCGCAATTTCCGGCTTGCTGCGCTGCCCCGCGCCCTGCAAGCGCCCCTCGGTAATGTGGTATTCGCGCCGCACCCGGCTGCCTTCGACCACACCCCAGCCTGCGGCTTTCAGCGCGGGGTCGATGTGTTCGGCGCGGGTTTCGGATTCGTTCATGAATCATCCTTTGACTGATTCACGCGGAGGCGCGGAGGAGGGCAGATTATTTACCACGCGGTGCAGGCCTTCCTTGAGAGTGGCAGCGCCAAAATTGATGAGAAGTCCAACCGGTAAATTCATCAGGCGTAGATAGGTCAAAAGTTGCTTGCTATGAACTGGAGCCAACTTCTCTACAGATTTGAGTTCAACTATTACCCGTCCTTCAACCAACAGATCAGCACGAAAACCTTCTTCAAATACAATACCATCGTATCCAAACTGAATTACCTTCTGCCGTTCGATCTGCAATCCGCGTTTTTGCAGAGATCGCGCCAGCACCACCTCATAAACGGATTCCAATAATCCTGGCTCAAGGTTTATGTGAATATTCATTGCCGAGTCTACGATAGCACCTGTTATATCATCAAGTTCCATCATGGGTTTTTCTCCGCGCACCCCGCGCCTCCGCGTGCGTTGTTGGTTTCGGATTCGTTCATGAGTTTTTCAAAACGTAACGTCCGGTCTTGTTTCCACCGACCTTCTCAACCACTCCCGCGTCCAGCAGTGGGCGCAACAAATCCATCGCCCCCTGTCTGGACACCCCCAGCGCTTCCCATATTTCAGCGGGAGCCATGCCGCCATGATCGCGCAGCAGATGCAGAAGCTGTTCCTGCCGTGGACGCAAAATTAGCTTGTCCGCAGACTTCACCTGCAAAGTCTGTATCCGCAGCCACGCCCGCTCCAGCGTTTGCCGTAAACCCTTTGCACAATACTCTAGCCATGCGCTCATATCCTCGCCAGCCTCGCGCACACCTTGCAGCGCGGCATAATAGGCAGGGCGGTCTTCCCAATAATACTCGTCCACCGAAAAAATGTGGTGCGTATCAAAACCACGCCGGTAAAGCTCCCACAAAGCAAGCGCTCGACCTGTACGACCATTGCCGTCGGCAAACGGATGGATAGCCTCGAAGCGGTAATGCAGGATCGCCGAACTGAGAACCGGCGAGAGTTTTTTTGCCGCCGTGTTCCACCACTCCAACAACTCGAACATCAGTCCCGAAACGGCATCCGGCGGCGGCGGGAGATATGATCCGACGCGTACGGCGATCATCCGGTATTTCCCGGCTTCACCTTGATCCATCACCTCACCAGCCAGTATCCGGTGCAACTCCAGAATATCCGTATGGCTTATCTTCTTTTTAGCAGCGTTCTTTTCCACATAGCGCAGCCCGGCAAAATAATTCAGCACTTCGCGCTTGGGCCGTGCACCGGACGCGGAAAGCTCGCGCCCTTCCTCCAAAGCGCGAACCTGTTCAAGAGTCAGCGGGTTTCCTTCAATAGCCGTCGAGGCATGCACGTTGCGCGTGCGGGTGTCTTTCTGCAGCGCAGGTATCCATGCAAGATCCACCACAGCGCTTTGAATACGCTCGCGCAACGCCGCCACCTGCTCGACTTCGGTGAGCAGGGTCGGGGTGATGGTGAATTGCGGAACATAAGCCATGGGAAAAGGCTAATCGAGTGTCAAGTATAAGTCAAGTTTTGTGTCAAGTCGCTTCAAGTCAGCGCTGGTTTCAGGAGTGTGTCGATAGCGCGGACATATATAGAAAACGGACTTTTCTTATCACGTCACTGGCGATATGTTCAAAAAACGGCGATTCCTTATCACATGACCTACAACTCCCCCACAGAAGCCTGATGCAATAGCGACTCCTTCAGCTCTTCGAGCGCGGCGAGCTTGCGCTGGTAGAGGGATTCGAGGCGTTAAACCCTTCCAGCTTCAAGCCCTATCGGTTTTGCGTTAAAACACTAAACCAGTTGTTTTATATGATATTTTTAATGTCGCCCAGGGTTTAACGGTTTAGCGTTAAAACACTCTCAAGCCCAGAACGGCAAGTAACGTGCATATCGAGTAGAGCTTGTTTCAGACTCATCCTGCTTGATCAATTTCGCCTCCTTCGTTGCGACCTTTGCTTCTGATACGCCAAAGCGCTCCGGCGACTGTTCTGGTCTTTTACAGCACCCCGCTGAACGCCTGATGCAGCAGTTAGCACCGTGTATTTCCGCGTGGGCACGCAAATGCGTGCCCACCCTTGTACCCAGCGAAAGCCTGATGCAGCAGCGATTTCTTCAGCTCGTCCAGGGCGGCGTGTAGTGTAGTGGTCAAGTATTTTCGGACACATCAATAAGTTTTTATGCTGCCAATTCCATTTCGTAAATCATCGGTGGCAGATTACCTAAGGTAGAATGCAG
>JAGVME010000098.1 GCA_020053945.1 Gammaproteobacteria bacterium | reverse complement strand
CTGACGCAATGGCCTGGAGTGCGCCATCAATTACTTTTTGGCCGCGCGGTGGTCGTGACATATTCTGCCTCCTCAGCTTGTTCGGTGAGGTAATTATTACACTATTGATGTGGAAGTTGAATAAGCATTTTCTTCGACAATTCTTCGGCCTGATCTGATTGGGATGTGAACGGAGAGCCGGGCATTGTAGCCCATGAACGAACCTTTGTGTGGAGGAGCCATGATTGATCCTTTTGTCCTGCGGCATCCGTGCGCCGGGGGGTGCCAATGCGGTGAGCACAGGGAAGCGCAAGCCCCCTGCACCGCCGAGTTTACGGGGAGCATAAACATTTTTTATATGGCAAGGCCGCGAGTTATTGCTCACCGATCCTAAGGGGAGGCACCAGGATCCGCGGGGTGGTCGCTTACCGTTTCCGCGTTTTCCATCTTCTCAGGTACAAACATGCGTGAGAAAAACACACCAACTTCGAACAACAACCACATGGGGATGGCCATCATGGTTTGTGAAATCACATCCGGCGGCGTGAGCAACATGCCCAGTACAAATGCGCCAACGATGACATAGCGGCGTGACGCCTTTAATTGTTCGGGCGTGACCAGCCCCGCCCACACCACCAGGATAGTGGCGATCGGCACCTCAAAGGACAGGCCAAAGGCAAAGAACATAATCAGCACAAAATCCAGGTATTTGCTGATGTCGGTCATCACCGCCACGCCTGCGGGCGCTGCCCCCACCATAAAGCCAAATACCATCGGGAATACTACAAAATAAGCGAAGGCCATGCCCGCATAAAACAGCAGGATGCTGGAGATGAGCAACGGTATCATCATGCGCCGTTCTTGTTGAAATAAGGCGGGGGCGATAAAACTCCACGTTTGGTGCAAAGCCAGTGGCATGGCCATAAATACCGCCACCATAAAAGCAAATTTAAACGGTATCAAAAAGGGTGAAATGACTTCGGTGGCGATCATGGTGCCGCCCGAAGGCAGCACCTGCAACAGGGGGCGCGCCAGCAGGGTGTATAAATCATTGGCAAACGGCATCAGGATTAAAAAGATGACCACCACGGCCGCCAGCACACGCAACAGGCGATTACGCAATTCTACAAGATGCGCGGTAAAGGGCTGCTCTGGTGGGGGAGGGTAAACGTGCATGTTAGCAGGGCGCAAGGTGCGCGAACGTGGTGACAGCAATCATGGCGCCGCCGTTTTTGCGGCAGTATCAGGGGGGGGGCCAGGCGTTGCGTCTGGGATGGATGCGATGGCGGCAACGTGGCGCGCGTCATGCACCGCTGTCGTGGGGGAATCATCCCCTGGGTTATTGTTACCGGAGGACTTGATGGGCACGGCGGGCTGGGAAGGGTCAATACTTTTGTGGCGTTCGACGATGCCGGCCTGCTCGGCAAGCAGCCGCTTGAGTTCGTCGGCACGGTATGCCTCGCGCTCTATTTCGGTTTTTACGGCATTAACGAAATGGCGCGTTTTGCCCATCCATCCGCCGACGGTGCGCATCATGGTAGGTAGCTCTTTGGGGCCGATGACCAACAACGCCACGACCCCCACCATCATAATTTCCCAAAATCCGATATCAAACATACAGCCCCTGCAAATTGTGCGCGAGCCGCGATGTCGGCAACGCTACGCCTTGTCTTTGGTGTTTACAGTGGCCGTGCCGTCTATGACCCGGCTCTCGCCGGTACGGCCTTGTTCAATCTTGTCCTGGGGGGCGGTTGCGTCTGCGGTAGCAGTTGGGGCATTAGCCTCACCATCACGCACGGCGCCGCGAAAACCTTTCACTGCCCCGCCCAAATCCGCACCGATACTCTTCAGCTTTTTCGTGCCAAACAACACCACTACAATCAGCAGTATTATCAATAACTGCCATATGCTAATGCCACCAAAGCCCATAAATTCCTCCAATTCTTGAAGTGTGGTGGAGCATGATAAATGAGCAGAGCCCCCACCGATAATTTTATAGAATATCACCCTTTATGTGGCAAGTACAGGAAGGGTGCCTGCGCCTAAAACCCTGGCCGGCCACGTCCCGCCAAAGCCGCTTTAAAATAAGCTACTGCTTTGTTCTTGCCGCTTTTTCTTCCATACCTGACATGCCGAAACGGCGCTCCAGCTCGGCCAGCACATCCTCGGGCTTCAAGTCTTGATACGCCAGCAAGATCAGGCAGTGAAACCACAAATCCGCGGTTTCATAAATCACCTGACGGTTGTCGCCACCTTTGGCGGCGATGACGGTTTCGGTGGCTTCCTCGCCGATTTTTTTGAGAATGCTGTCGAGTCCTTTGGCGTATAACCCCGCCACATAGGAGCTGCCGGGGTCAGCATTTTTACGCGCTTCCAGTACCCGCGCCAGTTGTAATAATACGTCGTTCATTGCATCCCCTGTCGCCGCTGGCGGCTTTATGATCCCGACCCGCTATATATTTTGTCCGGATCTTTTATCACCGGGTCTACGCTCACCCACGCATCTCCCTGCAATTGCTGGAAAAAACAATGGTGCCTACCGGTATGACAGGCAATGCCGCCGATTTGTTCCACGGTGAGCAAAACCACGTCGTTATCGCAATCCAAGCGGATATCATGAACCCATTGTTCATGGCCGGATTCCTCACCCTTGCGCCGCAGCTTGCCGCGCGAACGTGACCAATATACGGCCTTGCCACTGCGGGCAGTCAATTTCAGCGCTTCGCGGTTCATCCACGCAAACATCAGCACGCGGCCATTACTAGCTTCCTGGACGATTACAGGCACCAGGCCTTCGGCGGTCCAGGCGATGTTGTCGAGCCAGGGTTTATTCATGATATCCATTGCCTACCTTATAAGCTCTATATAAGTCCCATGCGCTCATCGAGTATTTGAGATGCGCCACTCGCCCTACCGGGATTAAAGTCCATGGCCTGTATTGTACCCGCCGTGGTGCCGTCGCTTTTCCACAACTCATAGCCAGCGGTATCATTAGCTATGAAGTAAAGCGTGTTGCCAACAGCGGTGAGGCCATTAAGATAGCTGAAGCTCACACCGGGACTAACGTCTTTAACCAGCCGTACCCGCTGCCGTGCCATCGCTCTTCCACAACTCTCGCCCCGTACGCCCGTCATTCGCGGTGAAATAGCTCACGCCACCGACCACCACTAGATTTTGCGGGTCGGCACTACTAATGGTATTGATGTCTTTGAGCAGCGTAGTGCCAGCGGCGGTACCGTCAGTGAGAAATAGCTCAGAGCCGGTAGTGCCGTTATTGGCGCTTATGAGGAAGGTGGAGGGGGTGGGCGCAGCCGCTTTTTCATCCCCGCCGCCACATGCCGCGAGCGCGGCAAAAAGGCACAGTGTTACAAGGCGTGCCGCCGTAACCAAAATACTCATAATTTTTCCTCAATGTCATAAGTAAATCGAAATGACCAAGTACGCGGTGGCGCGTGGTTTTGGCCGAACCATGGATCAATTTCAGGATGGGTGTAATTTAGCACAGAATTGTGCGAAATTTGTTAGTTTTTAGGGCATCTATCCATGATGGGCGCCTACCCTCAGCCCATCAACAAACCCATATAGATAAATTTTTATTTTTCATAGGGTTGGAGAAAAACTTAACGGGTAGGCGGGCTTTGCAGCAAATTTTTTCTCTGTTCCTGCAACAGGCGCTGAAATTCTTCTGGGGTAATCTTGGGTTTTGAGGTGCGGGGCATGTCGATGTTGAGTATGTTATAGCCCATGCTGCGCTTGCCGTTGGCGGCGATGCTTACGGCATGATAGGTGCCGGCGGGCCATCCTTTTGGCAACGTCAGGCGTATGTCTTTTTTGTCGCGTCGGGTGATCACTGCCGCTGGCAACAGTTTTACGGAGGTAATAATGTCGTTACCGGCGAGCAATGCGGTGTTATTGGTGAGGGTGATGCCGGTGGCAGGCCGCGCCAGCGGGTAGAGGCCCTGGATTTTGAGGCGCTGTAAATCTGTAATGTCGATGGCCAGGAGGTGGGCATCCTGTCCGGTGGCGTATAACACGCCGTTATCCAGGTTAAGATCAGACAGCAGTGCATCGGGATCGAATAACGAAACCGGACGCACTGTACCCTCGGCCACATTCAGCACGCGTATGCCCAACCCTGCAACATATAAAAATGCGGTGTTGCCACGTGCACGCACCAGGGTGGCTGCGCGTACAATTTTGTAGCGTGATATGACATTAAGCTGCACATTCAGCACTTCCATACCCTGGTCGGTGGCAAGATAAATACGCTTGTCATCAATCCACAGGTCATTTATTTTTGCGGCATAGCCTGGCAGGAGTTGCGGCCGGACGGGACTGCCCAAGGAGATAACGCCTAATCCGGCGGCATTGATAAAATACAATCGCCCTGCACCGATTCTGAGTCGCCGCACGCCGTCTTCAATGGCAATGTGATTAATGCGGCGCGCCTGAAATGGGTTGCTGATATCAACCACGACCACGCCCCGGTCATTACCGCTGCCTACGGCGAGGTACATCAGCGCGCCATCCAGCAACAATCCCTCGACGGCGCCATCAACATCTACGCCGGTAACCCAGGTTGGATTAAGGGGATTGGTGATATCAAATATCTGTACGCTGCCGTTTTCTATGCCAGACCCTATAACGGCATAGGCGAATTTGCCTTGCGCTGCAATTTGCAGAATCTGGCCGCGGGCGTGGTAATGGTCGGCCAGTGTGGGGGCGTGAGGATTGCTGATATCGAGCGTGACAAAGCCGCCCCACCAGTCACCAATATACGCGTAATTACCTTTAATGCCGATGCCCCAGGCGGCACCCCGGGTATCGTATTCACCGACAATAGTGGGGGCGGTGTTGTCGCTGATGTCGATGACTTGCACTCCCGCGAACCAGTCAGTCACGTAGGCAAAGTTATCTTTTAATTCGATGGCGCGCGCATTACCGGGCGTGGGGGTATGGCCGATTTTCTGCGGCGCGGCGGGATTGGTGATATCCAGCACATAAAAACCCTGGTCAAAAAAAGTGGCGTACGCGGTAGTGCCACGCACCACAATGTCTTCGGCGGCACCGCCGGGGTTGAATACACCAATTTGTTTGGGCTGCGCGGGGTCGGTGACATCAAACACCAATATGCCAGAGGTGTCATCCGCCACAAACAACGTGTTGCCAGCCACATCCAAGCTCCAGGATTTTCCGGGCGTGTCGACATCGGCAATAATTTTTGGTGACGCCACATTGCCCACATCAATAATCTGAAAACCGCCGCGATGGCTGGCAAGATACAGAAGATTACCGGCCAATTTTGGCGTGTACGCCAGTCCATTGGTGGCAAGGGTGGCGATGGATAGGGGACGCGTTGGGTCGCGCACATCGACCACGTTTAAGCCATGGTCATCGTCAGCCACAAATGCATAACCGTCGCGCACGACTACGCCCTTGGCCGAGCCTGGGGTATGAAAGCTGGATAGCAAACGTGGCCGTGCAGGCGTGCTGATGTCATATAAATGCAAGCCCGAAAACCAGTCGGTGACATACGCCGTTCCGGCGCACCCTGCGCCGTGCAGGGATGCACTAGTGTCGCGGGAGGCAGGATGCCGGGAGCGGCCGCTCACGGCACTGGTGCATCCATGCACGGCGGCAATCTCACCGTCAATAAACAAACGCCGCTCGCCGCCAAAATTAACGCCTTGGCCAGTATCCAGGTTTTCATTGGAGATTAATGGCGGTGTCGCGGAAAAATCCATGATTTGCACCGCCGAAGAGGTGGCCGTAACCACCATGCCATTCTCATGCGGCGCATCAAGCCACACGGCGGCAACCGGCGCAACGTCCCGATGCACCGCGATAATGGAAGGCAGCGCGGGGCGGGTGAGGTCAAGCGTGATGGCCTCATTGTGGTCATTCCACACCAATGCCTGAGGGGGAGAACTGGGCGAGGCGGGGGCGGTGATGCCCAGGACACGCCCCAGGCGACTATGGCTCCCCAGCCATTTGACCTGCGCGGGATCAGCGACATCAAACACCGTAATGCCACCCACGCCGCGCGCTACTAGCGCAATATTATCTTGTACGGTAACTGCCGTTGCGCCGCCCGTGACCGCATGGCGGCTTATTTGCACGGGATGCGCTTTATCGGTGGCGTCAATAATGGCTAACCCTGTACCGGGTTGGGCGGCATAGACATGATTGCCTTTGACAAATATTTTTTGTGTTGCGCCGGACAGGGGGGTGCGTGACAGCTCTACAGGCGCATGCGGGGTGCGCATGTCAATGATGGCAATGGCCGTTCCTGCGCATCCTGCGACGTGCATGGATGCGCTAGTGTCGCGGGAGGCAGGATGCCGTGAGCGACCGCTTACGGCACTTGTGCATCCATGCACGGCGTCGGTGCCGCTGTCGCACGAGGGCGCGTCCGCATTACCCGCATTATCAGCGGGCATCGCAGGCACCGGGGGACAAAGTAACGCATACGCATAGCCACCGAGCACCACTACGTCCGCAATAGCCCGATCACCCTGATAACGCCCCAGCACTACAGGCTTGGCCAAGTTGGCAAGATGCAAAACTACAATGTCGGTTTCACTATCAACCACCCACGCCTGATCATTCTCAGTAATAACACGCGTGATTTTGCCGGACGACGCACACGGATGTGCTAGTGTCGCGGGAGAGCGAAGCGAGGGGTTCAGGAGGCAGGGAGTGACCGGCGAATAACCGCCGACAATTTTTGGTGCGGCAGTCCCGGCAACATCGGCCACCAGCAATCCACGTTCACCGGCGGCGATCAAACCAAAGCCTTCGTACACCGCCATATCATAGAGCCGATACGGCAACGGTAAGGTTTTTTTAATGAACGGCCCGCCCGGCATAATCACAAACTGGTTGTTGATGCCGTCTTTTACCTGCATGAGGATATCAGCATCACGGCCCATGGGAACATGGGCGGGTATCACGGCGTCAATGGCAGGCTTTGCCCACGCGCCCGCGCAGATAACACTGCCAGCCAACATTAACAACAGCCTACGCAACAACATGGGGATACGGTGTCCTTGGTCAGGGAGCAGGATTGGGATGGCCTTGATGGATCATCTCAATCGCACTTACTACCTCGGGCGATAATGTCACATCAACACTGGCGATATTATTACGCAGTTGTTCAAGGCTAGTCGCTCCAATAATGGTGCTGGTGAGAAAGCTGCGGCTGTTCACATACGCCAGCGCCATTTGCGCCGGATCCAGGCCATGACGCCGCGCAAGCTCAACATATTTTTGCGTCGCGGCAACCGCCACCGCGTTGTTATAACGCGTAAAGCGTGTGAACAACGTCAGGCGCGCATCAACAGGGCGCGCGCCATTAAGATATTTGCCGGATAACACACCAAACCCCAAGGGTGAGTAGGCAAGCAAACCCACATCTTCATGGTGCGCCACTTCGGCAAGACCCACCTCAAAGGTACGGTTCAGCAGGGAGTAAGGATTTTGAATGCTCACCACGCGCGGCAGGCCGAGCCGTTCGGCGGCGCGCAAAAATGTCATCACACCCCACGGGGATTCGTTGGATAACCCGATATGGCGCACCTTACCCGCCGCAACCAGGTCACCCAGCACGGTCAATGTTTCATCTATAGGAATCGGATCATCACTGGGATCATGCTCATAACCCAACTTGCCGAAATAATTGGTGTTGCGGTCGGGCCAATGCAGTTGATATAGGTCAATGTAATCGGTTTGCAGGCGCTTCAGGCTGGCGTTTAATGCGGCTTCGATATTTTTGCGGTCCAAGCGTTGGCTACCGTCACGCACGTAAGAAAAATCAGAACAGCCGATGACCTTGGTGGCGAGAATGATTTTTTCACGCTGCTGCCGCTTCAGCCAGGTGCCAATATATTTTTCCGTGGCGCCGTAGGTCTCCGCTTTAGGGGGCACCGGATACATCTCCGCCGTATCAATAAAATTCACCCCCGCCGCCACAGCGGCATCGAGTTGTTGATGCGCCTCAGTTTCAGTGTTTTGCTCACCCCAGGTCATGGTGCCCAGACAAATCAAGCTGACGTTAAGGTCGGTGCGGCTCAGACGGCGATAATTCATTGTGCGCTCCTTGGAAAATTCAGACCCTACTATAATGTATCATTGCGGAGATTGCAGTGTCGTCGGAAAGGCTAGCGGCCGATGGGCAAGGATAGCTTAAGCGTCGTGTGGTATTTATCTTTATCAAGGATTAATGCCGAAATTGCACGAATCATAAACTGATCAAACACCGTCCCAGCGGCGGCGTCTTGGCGCGGGATGAACGATAGCAGGTGTAAGTTTTTTCGCCGCGCATCAACAATCAGGTGATTTTAGTGTCCTGCGCACCCTCTCCCCAACCCTCTCCCGCAAAGCGGGAGAGGGGGTAAATGCGCTATTGCATTAGAAATGGAATTAGACGCGCTGTGGACTCCAAGTGATGTTTTTAGGTTTATAGCGTACTTTTAATATCCAACGCCAATGCCAGCGCATGCTCTATCTTCGCGTCCATCACTGTGTAATGCCCCATCTTGCGTCCAGGACGGGCTTCGCGTTTACCGTAGAGATGCAGTTTGGCCTGTGGGCAGGTGAGCACATGTTCGCCTATTTTTTGCAGGGGCGGCACGCTGGCGTCCCACAGGTCGCCGAGCAGGTTCACCATCACGGCCGACGATAGCAAGCGGGCATCGCCCAATGGCAGGCCGCATAATGTGCGCACCTGTTGTTCAAATTGATCGGTCATACAGGCGTTGAGCGTATAGTGGCCGCTGTTGTGCGGGCGCGGCGCGATTTCGTTGATGAGCAGCCGCCCACCTGCCACCACGAAAAACTCCACCGCCAGCACGCCGCAATAATCCAGACGCTCGGCAAGTTGCGTGGCGATGTGGCGTGCCTGTTCCGCCAAGTTATCAGGAATGCGTGCTGGCGCCAGGGTAACATCGAGTATGCCATTGCAATGCTGGTTTTCTGCCACAGGAAAAACAGCGGTCTGTGCATCTGCGCCGCGCGCCAGGATCACCGAGATTTCCAGTTGCAGCGGCACTAACTCTTCCAGCACGCACGGCACGGCGCCCATGTCGTCAAAGGCGCGCAATGCTTCATCGGTGGTGTTGACGCGTGCCTGCCCCTTGCCATCGTAACCCAGCTGGCTACGCTTGATTATGGCGGGGAGTCCAATCTGGTGTATCGCAGGGGCTATGTCGTCGCGTGATTGAATCACGGCATAACGCGCGCAGGGAAAGCCATGGGTTGTGAAAAACTGTTTTTCAGAAATACGGTTTTGCGAGATCGCAACGGCTTCAGCGCCGGGCCGCACGGTGCAAAACTGCGCGAGAAAACGCAGGCTTTGCGCAGGCGCATTTTCAAATTCGGTGCTGATCGCCGCGCATTCCTTGCCGAATGCTTCGAGCGCGTGTTGATCGGAAAAATCGGCAACGATGTGCCGGTCGGCAAAGTGCGCGGCGGGGCTGTGGGGGTCGGGATCCAGTACTATTACATGGTAGCCGAGCGTGCGCGCCGCTGCGGTGAACATACGTCCAAGCTGCCCGCCGCCAAGAATGCCTAACGTACTCCCCGGTAAAATCATTTTACCGGCGGCAAGGCCATGGCCAACACGCTGTCGCGCAACGTGTCACGGAAGGTGTTCAGGCGTTGCGTCAAATCAGCGTTGTTGATCGCCAGCAGTGCTATGGCGAACAAGCCCGCATTGGCTGCGCCGGCGTTACCAATCGCAAACGTCGCTACGGGGATGCCTTTGGGCATTTGCACAATCGACAGCAACGAATCCATGCCATTCAGATGTTGTGTAGGCACTGGCACGCCCAGTACTGGCACCGTGGTTTTGGATGCCAGCATGCCAGGCAGATGCGCCGCGCCGCCCGCGCCAGCAATAATGCACGCCAGACCGCGCGCCTGTGCGTCATGTGCATATTGAAACAGCAGATCTGGCGTGCGGTGCGCTGACACCACTTTGGCTTCATACGCAATGCCAAAGGCGTCCAGTTGCTGGGCGGCGTGTTGCATCACATCCCAATCACTGTTGCTTCCCATGACCACGCCGACCAATGGATTATTCATGTCATCATCTTTTGCGAGAAGCCCGAAATATATATGGCGCGCCCGAGAGGATTCGAACCTCTGACCCTTGCCTTCGGAGGGCAATACTCTATCCAGCTGAGCTACGGGCGCCTAATTTTTGCTACGGTAAAACATAATAGAATAGCGCATTGCGTTGGCATATGTCCACAAATGCACCAAAATAGCGCATTACTGTGCAATACGATAATGCGTGTTCGGATAGCAACTATTGCTCGCTTTCTGAGTTGAGCTCTATCAGAGAGTGTGGGCTCTAGTTGATAACAGAAGTGCTGGGGCATGGCAAACCCAGTGATCACTATAAATTATGTGATAGTGATGCGCAGACTACTATGTGATGCAAGGGTGAAAACAAATATTTTACTTCGCTTAACACATTTATTAATTTGTGATATAAAGTAAAGGCTGTGCAAAAAGAGTGGTTTGTTTTATGATGCCCGCTATGACTTATGACGAATTCAGGCGGCAATTGGGTAAGGCGGGCTTGACAGTTAAAAGCTTCGCCGAACTAATTAAGCAGCATCCCAATTCCATTACCAACTATGCCGCGCAGGGCGAGATACCTCCCCATATGGCGATTATGGTGGCGCTGATGGCAGACATGGCCGATCATGAATTGGATTTCCGCGTGGCCTTGTCACGGATTCATTTTGAGGCGGCAAAGCCTCGTGGGTCGGCAGTTAAGGGGAAGTTTGGCGGCGCAAAACAAATCCGTTAGCAACTTAGCCAAACATTAACTTGACCTTTGTAAGGGGGACATCACAATGACCACTACTCTAAATCAAACCAAACAACAGCTACAATACTCGACCGCATTAGGTAAGGTGCATTTAAGCGATAGCCTTGCGTTATTACCGTCGCAAACCCTCGAAGAAGTTGGGCAACGGACACCTGCGGCGTCTTCGGCTCTGAAGATGACTAACTTCACAGTCATTTCTCTGTTCTCCGGCTGCGGGGGCATGGACTTGGGATTCAAGGGCGGCTTCACGTCGCTCGGACGTCACTATGCCAAGCATCCATTCAATATCGTGTGGGCGAATGAACTCAACGAGGTTGCTTGCAGGACTTATCGCAAGAACATCGGCAAGCACATTCATCAGGGCGACATCTGGAAGATGCTCGATGAGTTGCCTAAGCAGGCCGACATCGTGATTGGCGGCTTCCCATGTCAAGACATATCGGTTAATGGCAAGGGGGCCGGTGTGGCGGGCAAGCGCTCGGGGTTGTATCGCGCTATGGTTGAAGCCATCGCCCGCGCCAAGCCCAAAATTTTCGTCGCAGAGAACGTTAAGGGCCTGCTCATGAAGCATCATTCGGGTGCGCTGCTTCAGGTGTTAACTGACTTCAAGGATCTTGGCTACAACGTCGGTTATCAGCTATACCATGCGGCTGATTATGGCGTTGCTCAAACGCGGGAGCGAGTAATGATTGTCGGCACGCTCCCTGGCGTAAAGCCGTTCAAAGCGCCAGCCCCCGCTTGCGAACTGAAAGACCATATAACGGCGCGCGAAGCGCTGCACGACCTGTCGGTGCTCCCAGAAAACGAAAGCATCAACCATGTTTGGAGTAAAGCCAAGCGCAGCCCAGAGCAAGGCGATAGGCGGCTTCGCGCTGACCGTCCGGGCTACACAATTCGTGCGGAGTGCCACGGAAACATACAATGGCACTATGAGCAACCGCGCCGTATCTCGATGCGGGAAGCCGCACGCATCCAGTCATTCCCGGACGACTTCATCTTTGACTCCAAGCTACGTGAGACTGAGAGGCAAGTCGGGAATGCCGTCCCACCTGTACTCGCTTGGCATATAGCGCAAGCCGTTGCAGCCTCCTTGAAGTAGCCCCCTAGACAATCCAACTCATAGGCGTTAGGCTGTGCCCTTTAAGGTAAGGGCGTATGACACAAGATGAATTCGAATATCTGCTTGACGCTGTAGTGGCGCAACTGCGCACGGAAGCGCAGGCAGCGCCATTCAAAGAATCCAAGCAATTTGAAAACCGGGTGCGCGAAGTCGTGAGAGACCAATTCGAAGACGCGGATTGGGAAATCGACTTTGCGCCAGCCGCACAAGCTTTTCCGGATATTGCAATCGGCGAGTTCGGCATTGAAGTGAAATTTACTGAAAAAGACACTTGGCGCTCTGTTGCAAATAGTGTCCTTGAGACAAATCGTGTTGGGGAAGTTAAGAAGGTTTATTTGATTTTCGGGAAAATGGGTGGCGAGCCTGACGTAAAATGGGGTGAATACGAAAAGTGCGTTATGCATGTCCGCACTTCTCATGTTCCTCGATTCGAAGTGGAAATCGGCACCGCCGAATCGCTATTCGAGCAAATGGGCATTTCTTATAATGATTTCCGTATCTCCGAAATGCACGAGAAAATGCAATATATCCGCAAGTATGCCAGGGGTCGTCTCAAAAAAGGCGAACGGATGTGGTGGCTGGAAGACGCGCCAGGCGAAGAACACTCTGTCCCCATACAGGCGCGGCTTTACACAACGCTCCCTGAATCGGAAAAGACTAGGCTCAGAGCAGAAGCAATATTGCTGTGTCCGCAGATAGTCAAATCCAGCGGGGCAAAGCATAAATATGATGATGTGGCTTTATATCTGCTCACATATCATGGCGTTCTTTGCCACCAAACCCGCGACTTGTTCTCTGCAGGCAGCGTTGCCAATTTAGAGAATGATGACGAAGGTGGGCTCTATGTAGAGCGCGCATTGAAACTTATGGAAGCCGAGCTCCGAAACGCTGCTATGCATATGGATTCCGCGCTTTTTGAAGAGTATTGGGGAGAAGCTGTTCTGCCCGAAAACCGCATAAAAGAATGGCTGCGCCGCGCCGATAAATTTGCGAAAAATTGGACGCCATCCGAAAAATTATTCATCGATTAAATGACTGATACGTTGTCGCCGACGGAGCGCAGCGCTCTAATGCGTTTGGTCAAATCGAAGGATACGCGCCCAGAACTCGTCGTTAGAAAGCTTTGCGGCGACTTGGGGCATCGAGGCTACCGGCTTCATCGTAAAGATTTACCCGGCAAACCCGACATTGCATTTGTCGGACGCAAAGTCGCCGTGTTCGTCCATGGTTGTTTTTGGCATGGGCACGATTGTTCTGGGCATGTCCGCCTACCGAAATCCAAGCAAGACTACTGGTTGTCGAAGATCGAGCGGAACCGCGCTCGAGATGCTGAAAACCTTGCTGTTCTAACGGGGAATGGTTGGCGGGTACTGGTAGTGTGGGAGTGCGAAACGAAAAGGTTAGGCGAACTGATAAGCAAGCTTGCGGGGTTTCTCGCTTATGAAGGATAAAATGCTGGCGCATAGTGACATGCGCTAGTGGACAATAAGCTGGAAGCGTCTGGTATGCGTTAGTCAGCTGGCAGCATGCGCTATTCGATCAGCCTTACAGCGGTTACGCCGAGCGCAAGCGCATAATTGTAACCGCTGATAATATAGGTTATTGAAACCACTTACTTTGTGTGGTTGCCACATAATACCTGGAAATTCTTATTTTTTCCTCGCCGCGTTGCAAATTCAGTTAAAAAGCTGATTTTCAATAAGATAATTTACAAGGCGATTTTGCCCAGCAGCCCACGCACATTGGCCAGATGCGCCGCGCCACGTTCCTGGCGTAGCTGCGGATCAACTTCGGTGCCCACGCCTTCCCACACCAAATCATCCTGTGGCAATTCTTTCAGAAAGCGGCTTGGTTCGCATTCCAGCATTTCGCCATAGCGTTTGCGCCGTGTCGCCAGGGTAAACGTCAGTGTTTCGCGCGCGCGGGTGATGCCGACATAGGCCAGACGGCGCTCTTCTTCCACGTTGCCTTCTTCAATGCTGACGCGATGTGGCAACAGCTCTTCTTCCATGCCAATCAAGAATACATGCGGAAACTCCAGCCCCTTGGCGGCGTGCAGCGTCATCAGATGCACGCAGTCGGCGCTGTTTTCTTCTTCCTGACGGTCGAGAATATCCATCAGCATGATATGCGAGACCAGCTCGGTGATACTTTTTTCTTCCTGGTTTTCACCAAAACCGCCGGTCTGTTCGTAAAGACGTTGCAACCACGCCACCAGTTCATGCACATTTTCCATGCGCCGCTCGGCAGTTTTCGGGTCTTTGCAGGTGTCCAGCAACCACGTTTCATAATTGATGGACTGGATCATCTCGCGCACCACTGCCACTGCATCGCCACGCTGCGCACGGTCGCTGATATCCACCAGCCATGCGGTGAAATGACGCAGGCGTGATACGGCGCGCTCCGGCAGGTGATGTTCCAACCCCAACTCAAAGCTTGCTTCAAGCAGGCTCACACCGCGCGTGGTGGCATAATCGGCCAGTTTTTCCAGCGTGCTGGGGCCGATCTCGCGGCGCGGCGTATTGATGATACGGAGAAAGGCGCTATCATCATCGGGATTCACTAGCAGGCGAAGATAGGCCATGATGTCCTTGACCTCGGTATGCGCAAAAAACGAGGTGCCACCGCTTAAAAAATAGGGAATGCGCTGTTCGCGCAACATTTTTTCAAACAGGCGTGACTGATGATTGCCACGATATAAAATGGCGTAATCACGAAAGTCGGTGCGGTGCTTGAATTTATGGCTGATCAGTTCCGACACTACGCGTTCGGCCTCGTGCTCTTCGTTACGCGCCCGCAGCACGCGCAACGGCGTGCCATAACCCTTGTCGCTCCACAGCGTTTTTTGAAACACATGCGGATTGTTGGAGATTAAATGATTGGCGGCTTTGAGAATGCAGCCCGTGGATCGGTAATTTTGTTCAAGTTTGATCACAGTTAAATTAACGAAATCTTCCTGCAATAACGCCAGATTCTCCGGCTGCGCGCCACGCCACGCATACACGGACTGGTCATCATCGCCCACCACCGTCAATGCCCCACGCACTCCCACCAGCAAACGCACCAGACGATACTGGCTGGCGTTGGTGTCCTGATACTCATCCACCAGCAAATAGCGGATGCGGTTTTGCCAGGCGTCAAGAATCTCCGGCTGCTGAGCAAACAGCGCCACTGGCTTTAAAATCAAATCATCAAAATCCAGCGCATTATAAGCTTTGAGGTGGCGCTCGTATTCAGCGTATACCGCTGCGGTGGCGGTCAGCACCGCATCGCCATTGGCCGCTTCCAATGCCTGTGGTGCGTTAATCAGGGTGCTTTTCCAGCGCGAAATCTGCCACTGCATCTGCTCGATTTGCCCACCATCCCCAGAGAACTCTTTATGCAGTAAATCGCGCAATAATGCCGCGCTGTCTTGCGCATCAAAGATCGAAAACCCCGGCTTGTAACCCAGCGCCTTGATCTCACGGCGAATAATATTAAGGCCCAGCGTGTGAAAGGTAGATACCATCAGGCCGCGAGCGTTAGTACCCGTCAGCAGCTTGCTGGCGCGCTCTTTCATCTCACGCGCCGCTTTATTGGTGAAGGTGACGGCGGCGATGTGGTGCGGCGCCGTGCCACATTCCTGAATCAGATACGCAATTTTCTGCGTAATTACGCGCGTCTTGCCACTGCCCGCACCCGCCAGCACCAATAGCGGGCTATCCAGATGCCGCACTGCAGCACGTTGACGGGGGTTTAATTCAGACATGTAGCAACTACCTTACAGGGGGGAGCCTATTGTAGACCGGGGGACAGGTTTAGGCGACCCGAAGTAGGGGGCTCCAGACAAGATTATCTGTGCAGCGGGTGTATGTTTTATGATCCATCTGTGATAAGATATTGAATAAATACATTATTTTTTCTAACCGCCCCGCATCTTGAGGGCCTGAAGATTTTGATAAAAGGCGGCAGCTCATAGATGTTGTTTAATTCCTATTTTTTTATATTTGTGTTCTTGCCCCTTGCGGTGTTGCTCTTCCATGGTCTGCGTCATCAAGGATACGAACGTGGCTCGATCTTTGTATTGACCATGATGTCATTGCTTTTCTATGGATGGTGGAGCGCAAAGTATTTGCTCCTGCTCATCCCATTGATGTTAATTAATTACGCGATTGCAACCAGAATTGCAAAATTTAGCAAAAAAAACAGGCATCTATCGAAGCTGTTATTGATTTTTGGACTTTGTTTCAACCTTTTGGTGTTAGGTTACTTTAAGTATGCCAACTTCTTTGTTGATAACGCCAACGCTCTCTTGGGGCTGGATTTATTCCTGGCCACCATTGTATTGCCTCTTGGGATATCCTTTTTCACCTTCCAAAAAATCGCTTTTCTGATTGATGCCTATTACGGTAAGGTTGAACGCTTCAATCTGCTGGATTTCTCATTGTTTGTGAGCTTTTTCCCCCAGTTAATCGCGGGGCCGATCATACATCACCGCGAAATAATGCCGCAATTCAGCATGCTTGGCCGGGTGAAGGTCGGTTATATGGCGTTAGGCGCTACCATATTTGCTGGCCATCCCAAGATCTCCATACTCCAGCGCACCATTTAATTCTCTGCCCGTCCTGCGACTCAAACCCAAAAACTTGAAATGTCGTCATTGTCTGACCTCCAGCCCCGTTGCGCGGGCCAGACGTATTCCCAAAAACTTCGGGCCATGCCCACCACCTTAAGTCTACCGCGTCCCCCTCAAGTCGGGATGCGGCCTCGTCCAGCAATTCGTCTACGTCAAACATATCGCGCTATCCTCTCATTGTTTTGCGCCTAACTTTTCGTCCAAGCGGACAGCTACGCCGCCGCTTAACTCACGGCGTTAGGGATCACCATTTTCATTATCGGCCTGGCCAAGAAGATATTATTGGCAGATACTGCCGCCGGTTACGCCTCGCCGCAATTTAATGCTGTGGCCATGGGCGTACAGCTCGATTTTTTTGCCGCCTGGAGCGCGGCCTTGGCCTATACCGCGCAGCTATATTTCGATTTTTCTGGCTATTCAGACATGGCCATCGGCATCGCCTTGTTATTTGGCATCCGTTTGCCCCTAAACTTTGCGTCACCCTATAAAGCCACCAATATTATCGATTTTTGGCGGCGCTGGCATATTACGCTGTCTCGTTTTCTGAGAGATTATCTGTATATCCCTTTGGGGGGCAATCGCAAGGGCTCTGCGCGACGTTTTATAAACGTGTTTTTAACGATGTTGTTGGGAGGGATCTGGCATGGGGCTGGCTGGACCTTTATGGTCTGGGGTGTTTTGCATGGCCTCTACCTGGTCATCAATCACGCATGGCGTGAGCTGCGCCAGCGGCTTGGCATGGGCGTAGAAGCGACCAGTTTCTGGGGGCGCAAATTTGCCCAACTGCTTACCTTTGTTGCGGTGGTAATTGCCTGGGTATTTTTCCGGGCTGAAGATATGGACTCGGCGTTAGAAATGATCAAGGCCATGGCTGGCTATAACGGCATCGCCGTGCCCGCTTCACTGGCGGAACTTGCCCCTCATCTGACAATATCAACGGCGCCCGTGGATAGCGGTATGGCATTGCTCGTAGCCTTTTCCTTATTGCTGGTGGCGTGGCTTGCCCCCAACACGCAGCAGATCACTGCCTACACTGGCCCCAATGATTCTGGTGAAGTTGAGGCAGACACCGCCACTTTGCGGTGGAATGGATCGGCGCGTTGGGCAATCTTTATTGGCTGTTTGTTCGGGCTGAGTCTTATGATGATGTCACGAGTCTCTGAGTTTATCTATTTCCAGTTTTAAGTGAATCCAGTTTTAGGTGAATAAAGTGATCTCGATCCAATCGCCTCAGGCCAAAAAATACATCACAATCTTGCTGGCAGCGCTGATGGCGTTAATCGCCGCTGTCGTCAGCTTCAATGTCATTGTTGATCCTTACGGCATGTTTCGTATGGTAGAAATGGAAGGTTTCAATGCGCAGAAACCAGCCATCTATAATCGCATCAGATTATCAAAGGCATATGATATCCGCCGCATCAAACCCCGTACCATTATTCTCGGTACCTCGCGCACCCATTTAGGCCTGCGCCCCTCCCACCCAGCGTGGGGGTCGGAAGCAAGACCTGTATATAACCTTGCTTTCGATGGGGCCACCACCAAGGAAATGTACTATTATCTTCGTCATGCCCAGGCGGTGCATCCGTTGCAGCAGGTCGTGCTGGGCCTGGATGTTTATCACCCCACACTGGCGCCCGGCAGTAACCGCCCTGACTTTGATCCCCAACTTCTTATGGGCGCAGATTCGTTAGGGTCATCGGCCAAGATATTTCTGGCCGACCTGAAGCTTCTGATCAGTTTTGATACCTTGGCTGAAAGCATTGCCACCATCAATGCGCAAAAGCCGATTCCCACTGAATGGTTAGCCCAGGACGGCCAACGTCTCGGAAAAGTATTTTTCCACCAGCCATGGGAAAATTACCAACGCCACGGCCCGCGCTATTATTTCGATGAGATCGACAAGCAGGAGGTACGCTACAAGCTGGAATGGCGCATCCCTGCCGCACCAAAGCGCAATCAGAAACCAGCCCCGGAGCCGAGCACTGATAATATTACATCGCTTGATTACATCCAGCGCATCATTGAATTATGCCGCTGGCATAAGATTGATCTGCGCATTTTCTTTACGCCCGCGCATGTCCATCAGATGGAGATCTCGGCGGCTACGGGTGAATGGCCCTCCATCGAAAGCGGCAAGCGCGCGCTCGTTCGTCTGTTGTCCGAAGATGCCGCCAAACATCCCCATCAGCAGTCCATCCCCCTGTATGATTTTAGCGGTTACTCGGCCATTACCACCGAAGTGCTGCCTAAAATCGGGAGCGCGGACGAGCTCAACAATTATTGGGATTCCTCACATTTTAAGGACACAGTCGGTGACCAGGTATTAAATCGGCTATTTGGCATCCGTGGCGCCTCAGAAGATTTTGGGGTATTGCTTACCAGTAAAAATATCGAACAAGCACTGACCGATATACGTTCCCGGCAGCAAATTTATCGTACAAGCCACCCGCAGGACATCCAGCTAATCCACCAGCAAGTCGACGACTTTAAACGTGCACATAATATTATTTATTAAATATATTTAATAAAATCAATGTATTACAATACAACCCCGCCTAACCCCCTTTCTGCGAATACCCAGAGGGTAATTGGCACATAACTCGTGAGCTAAACTCGTCAAAAATGATGTATTAGTGTACAATCGTCGGCTGAAGTTTACAGGTTTAACCCAGATTTTCCATTAGCGTTCGTAGCGAGGATCCATGGAAAATCTGGGTTTAAGTATGTTCAGTCCTAAAGATCTCAGTGGTCTCATGCTTGAGTTTCATGCATTACTCGAAAATGTAACGCAAGTTCTGTATAAATAAGCGGCGACTTTTGAGTAAGCACATTAAATAAACACTTTAAAAAAGGGGCTTATCCTGCCTTGGATAAAACCACAGCACTTTATTTGTCGTTTAATCAACGACGATAAGCAGCACTTTAAAATAAGGAAAAAGAAGGGATGATTGACCAGAAGTTAAGCCCTGCAGTTACGGCAGAAGAAAAAACTAATACCACTCCGTTCAATACTAAGCGCGAGATTTGGCTTACGAAACTAGGTATCGTGGCGACCATAATTTCAAGCATTATGGTAGGGGCCGAGCTTGGCGGCATACTAATTGAGCAGACGCGCGGCGGTCACTGGGGAATAGTAGCGGCGCATTCCTTGTTCATCGTTATTGTTGCCTTTTTGATCTATGGCGGATTTGTCTATCTTTTCACGCGGCTCGCTTACCTGAAGCGCCGCATGCAGCATTGCCCTGTGCCGCGAGACGTTCTTGAGGCGATCTACGACAAGCCCGCTGCCGCGCTCACCATCCTGGTGCCTTCCTACAAAGAAGATGAGCGCGTGGTTTTTCAGACTCTGATGTCAGCAGCATTGCAAGAATATCCCAATCGCCGAGTCGTGCTTCTGATCGATGATCCCCTGCCACCCCGTAGCGCCGCCGATGCGGCGGCGCTGGCCACGACCTGCGGGCTGCCACACCGTATTCAAAAATTATTTACATTGCCGGCACAACGTTTCGAAGCGGCTCTGACGCATTTCGAAGCTCGCCAGATACGGGGGCCAATCAACGCCATTGACGAGGCCGCCCACCTGATATCCCTTTGTCATGAAGTGGCTGTCTGGTTCGAACATCAGGCGCAGCACCATGCCGTTGTGGATCACGCCGATATACTCTATGTGGATAAGATTTTGTTACGCCAGCGCGATATGCACCGCAGCCGTGCTGCCGAGATTACTGCGGCTGCCCAGCAGCCCGGTGGTCTCCATGAAACATTGATTTTGCGTGAATACCGGCGTCTTGCGTCTGTGTTCAAAGTGGAGATGAGCAGTTTTCAGCGTAAGGCCTACGTTAATCTCTCACATGAAGCCAATAAGGCGATGAACCTTAACAGCTACATCGGCTTGGTAGGCCAAAGCTGGCGTGAACGCAAAGGGGCCGATGGCCTGCACCTCGAACAGGTGGATGCGAGCCAGGCAAGCCTGCACATACCGGACGCTGATTATTTCGTTACTCTGGACGCGGATAGTTTGATTGTTCCTGATTATGCGCTGCGCTTGGTGCAGCTCATGGAGCAACCCGGCAACGAAAAATTGGCTGTCGCGCAAACACCCTATAGCTGCATTCCCGGCGCCTCGGGGGTACTTGAGCGCATCGCTGGAGCGACTACGGATATCCAATACCAGATTCACCAGGGTTTTACTGCCTATAACGCCACTTATTGGGTGGGTGCCAATGCCGTCTTACGCAAGGCAGCCCTGCTGGAGATAGCCGCCCAGGAAGAGGAGCGTGGTTTTGTTGTGACGCGCTATATTCAGGATCGTACCGTTATTGAAGATACCGAATCGACCATTGATTTGGTGGATCGTGGTTGGCGGCTATTCAATTACCCTGAGCGCCTCGCCTACAGCGCGACACCTCCTGATTTCGGTTCGTTACTTATCCAGCGCCGCCGTTGGGCCAATGGTGGGCTGATCATTCTGCCCAAGCTGCTGCGCTATCTCGGGCGCGAGCCAGGCCAACATCGCAAGTTGATGGAAGGTTTCATGCGCTTCCACTATCTTACCTCCATTGCGGCAGTTAATATTGGCCTCCTCATTGTTCTGATCGTGCCCTTCACTGAGAGCATTCGTAGTCTGTGGTTGCCGTTAACAGCGCTACCCTATTTCATATTCTATGCCCGAGACCTTGTTCTGCTGGGGTATCGTCGCACCGATATCTTCCGCGTCTATGCGCTGAATTTGTTGTTACTCCCCGTTAATATGGGCGGGGTACTAAAGTCGCTGCAACAGGCTTGGACCAAGGAAAAAATTCCCTTTGGACGCACACCCAAGATACAAGGTCGCACGACCGCCGCCGCATTGTATGTTATCGCAGCATACGTGCTCTTGGTTCAATGGTTCGTGTTTGCGGCAATCGATTTCAGTGCGGATCGCTGGGGACATGGCGTATTTGCCGTGCTGAATGCTGCTTTCCTGCTTTACGCCGTGCAGTATTTCATCGGCTTCAAAGAAAGCAAAGAAGACATTCTAGCCGGTGTACATGGCTGGCATAAGATGATACAGCCCAAGGCAAAGACCGCAGTTGCGCAAGCGCTTCCCATGGCTGAGCCTGAGGTTACAATGCCTGGGTTCGAAATTGAAACGAAAGTTAGCATTCCGCTTCCCCAGTCCAAACCGCGCCGTGCCGCTTAGCCCCTTTTGATGTTATATGCACCCGCCCGCAGCCCGTGTGGCGGGTGTTCGGTTGCGTCTTCTTGACCATACTTCCCCTGCTCGCTTGGTGTGAACCCGGGTTTGTGTGGGTGGGTGTCTTGGCCAAAGAAGGCGGTCAAAGGTTGGGGTCGACATTATCGAAAATGTCAGATTTCATCCCCGTCGAGCACGCCATCTTCATCACGATCTATGCCGACACGTACACCTGACCCTGGCGGTACGCATGTATAGGTGACCGGCAGCTTCCTGTATTTAACGATATCTTGCAACACAACGCTTGTTATCGGCGCACGTTTACGGTTGTCGGTTTTCCAGGCGCCGCTATTGTACAGATAACCAAATTCACGTTCCCCAAAATGCAATTTCGCCACCAGTTCGCATTCTGCCGCCTGCGCCCGCTGCAGCAATAAGGCGATGCGCGGTAGTGCGATATCTGCATTCACGGGCGTCAGCGTTACTTGCTGACCTACAATAGGTGCGGGGTTAGTATCGAACGCCAACATAAATTGTTCCATTTGGCGGCGCATCTTGACGCCAATGGGGTTAACTTGTGACGCTAACGGATGTTCTGGCGGAAGAAACGGAAACCCGCCCGGATTACCAGGATCGGTTGGGTCAAAAAAGCCAGGTGGACGCTGCGTAAAAAGCCCCAAATTATGAAAACGGAACAACGTGTCAAAACTACCGTCATGCAAGAAACCAAAACCTCTAATTTGGTCACCTTTAAAATCATTATCACCAGGGTTAACAAACGGCACTGATGCCATGCCGAACATGCCTACCTTCTGATAAAGATTCCGCAGGTGCGGTATTTTGAAAACCTGCGTTTCACTCTCAAAACTAAACTGGCCATCGGTACCGAAAAATCCGGGTTTCGCTACGCCAAATTCTTTATTGCCATTGGGATCCAGCACATGGCAACCATTGCAGTTGAGAAAGGTATCCGAACGATCGCCAAAATATATTGCGCGGCCTGCTGCCTGGTCGGGTGTTAATGAATTATCCAGGTTACGTATTGGGTTGGGGGGATAGGTGATCTGTAGAACGAAGTCCGTGAAGGCCTGCATGTCTTGCGGCTCAAGCATGGCGTGCCGCCCATTGAGCCCGGTAAAGGCGACATTAAATTTCTTAAACGCGCCATCTTCGTTAAATGCGCCGCTATCGGGCTGCGCGCTTGGTTCATCATTGGCCGCCGTACGGTCACCACGCCAATGGAGGGCGCCATGATTGGCCATGCCACGCAAGCTTTGCGTTGTCATGGGGCCTTTTAAGGTACGGAAATGCGGGTTGGCGCCGAATAGCGCTGGCGAGACTGTAAAAGGCCCAGGATTATTAACTGTAGTGCCATCCGGGTCGCCTAAATCCCAAGCCAAGCTATCGGCGTCGCCAAAAACATGGCAACTTGAGCATGACGAATCACCATGGCTTGAGGTGAAGGCGGCGTTATAAAGAAAGGGGCGGCCGCGCACCACGCTCGATGGCTCGGGATTGAACATCGCTATGTGCGCCACCTCTTTACGGTCATCGGTATCAATGATGGAAATGCTGTTGTCAAAACGCGTCAACACATACAATCTTTCACGCTCTTCATCCAGCGCCAACCCGCTGGGCCCGCCCCCCTTCACTATAATTTGATTGCGCGTGGAAGGTTGAAAAGTATTATTCTCTAACTGCTGGGTATTAAAAATACCTACTTTACTTGAGCCAAAAGCAGCCACATACAATGTTTTGCCATCAGCGGTAATAGCCATGTCCATAGGTTGGGCGAGGCTCTTGGCATTTTCCGCATTAGGCAAGGGCGCGCAGCATTGTTGGTAGTTGATATGTTTGTTCAAATGACGTGGCTTAACGCCTGTTGCGTCAAGCACGGTGATGCGGCTTTCGTGTAAATGGCCTTGCACCGTGTGGTCGCGTCCCAAACGCAATCCAGCCCCTTCAAAGCGGCGGTGATTCAACGCTTCCGTATTGGCAACATAAATACGGCCGGAGGCAGGATTCACCGCCATATTGAACAATACCGTCCCTACACCGCTAAAATAACCGCCAGCGCCCGCTATTGGCGCGGGTGGATTAGCCATGGCATTAATTACAAACACGTCTTTGTCTGGCAGCGTAAAAGGCACGGCGTGGTCCCACGTGCGGCGTAGTTCATCGCGCCAATGGGTACCGTCATGTTTTACAATCAGGCTGGTTTCCGGTTGCGCTTCACCTGCCGCATCCACGCGCGTGGAGGGAAGGCCGCCGGTGCTTTCGCCGCCGTCAGGCACCAGCTCTTCAAATACTGTTGTCGTGCGGTTGCCCGTATGAAAGCCTGCCGCATACACGCGCCGCCCATCCGCGCTCACCGCCAACGCACGCGGGGTATCAGTGAAAAGTGTCAATATCGTCAGCGGTGGGCCATTAAGCGCATTTCCCAGGTTGGCCGCGTCAAAAACCCATACATCTGCCCGCCCTACGCCAGGCGTGGTGAACTGCGGATCAATGGGACTGTTTTGTCCCCGATGGGCAGTGGTGATAAACGCACGGGCTTTATTGGGGCCGGCAAATACGATGTCGCGGGGCTCATCACCCACTAATAACGTTTTTATTACTTGGGCCCGCGCCGGATGGCGCACGTCAACAACACTTACGCTGTCGGATAGATGGTTAACCACCCACACTTCATTGTTGGAACGTACCGCTACGGCAACCGGCTCAAGACCCACGGAAACAGAACCGCTGCGCCGCAACCCTTTTTTGGTGACCCGAAATATTTCCAGCCGATTATCAGGCGTGTTTACCGCATAAAGATAGGATTTATCCGGCGATAACGCTAAGGGTCGCACTTGGCCGGACTCGAAGAGGGTGTACGATGATTGCGCAGCTACGGCGTTGAAGGATAAGCATGCAATTAAAATAGCCCATAAAGGGCGCAGTAAAGAACAGGACAGCCCCATCAATGGTTTCATAGCCCCTCCTTGGATTTTTCAGTTATTGGAAACCTAATTTTTTTCTAGCGTAGGTTATTGTTGAGGCTAGCCTCTAGGAAAGTCAATATAAAAAATAAATCGGCTTGGCAAGTGATGTTATTTGCTCAGAAGTCAGCAATTAAGGCGACACTGCTCGCTACGCGAGTACTATAAACAAGGCACTTTCATGTCAGCTTGTTGCGCACGTTACTGTCTTCTGAGTAGATAGCGTAAGAAAACGCCAGTGGATACTTATTGTTTATTGGCTGACATATCAGCTTGGCCCTGCGGTAAATGGGGATGGGGCAAGCCCCCGTCTTGATCAACCTTTTTGAATTTGAAGGGATTCCGGTGTTGCGGTGGCCTTGCCGGGAAGAAGCGCCGCACACCCGTAGCCCATGGCCTGCGCCTGCGGAATTGGCTGGACAAGAGCCGTTGAATTTCCTATGCTTACAGTTGGCTCTAACAATAATCCTGCATTTTTGCATTCCAGCAAGAGGTTTTCCGTGTCTTCAGTCGTAACAGCACCGCCCGCAGTGGCCATCCGGCAGCATTCGTTTTCTTACGATGACTTGATCCGTTGTGGCCGGGGAGAATTATTTGGCCCAGGCAATGCGCAGTTGCCATTGTCGCCCATGCTGATGTTTGACCGCATTACCTCCATCACCGAAAACGGCGGCGCGCATGACAAGGGGCAGATCATCGCCGAGTTGGATATCCGTCCTGACCTGTGGTTTTTTGGCTGTCATTTTCAGGGTGATCCGGTGATGCCGGGGTGCCTGGGGCTGGACGCCCTGTGGCAACTGGTGGGCTTCTACCTGGGTTGGCGCGGCGGCCCGGGCCGTGGCCGCGCCCTGGGTGTGGGCGAGGTGAACTTCCGGGGTCAGGTGACCCCGGCGAACCAGCTCATTACCTACCGTATCGACATGACGCGCGTCATCGCCCGCAGGCTGTTCATGGGCGTGGGAGATGCGGTGATGGAAGTGGATGGCCGCGAGATTTATAGCGCCACGGGCCTGCGTGTCGGCCTGTTCACCAACACCGATGATCTTTGAAGGGGAATTTGTTATGCGGCGCGTAGTAGTCACAGGGTTCGGTATTGTCTCCAGCATCGGCAATGACCGCCATGAGGTTCTGAGCGCGTTGCGCGAGGGGCGCTCCGGCATCGAATTTTGCCCTGAATATGCCGCGCTGGGCCTGCGCTCGCAGGTGTGTGGGGCCGTGCATATAGACACCGAGGCACTGATTGACCGCAAGCTGCGCCGCTTCATGGGCGATGCGGCGGCCTATGCCTATCTCGCCATGCGCCAGGCCATCGAACATGCCGGGCTGACACCCGCGCAGGTATCACAGCCACGTGTTGGCCTGATTGCCGGTTCGGGTGGCGCGTCTACCGCCAACGTGGTTGAGGCCGCTGACATCCTGCGGCAAAAGGGAATTCGCCGTGTCGGACCCTATATGGTGCCGCGCACCATGTCTAGCACCGTCTCGGCTTGCCTGGCGACCTCGTTCGGCATCAAAGGCGTGAACTATTCCATCAGTTCCGCTTGCGCCACCAGCGCCCACTGCATCGGCAATGGCATGGAACTGATCCAACTCGGCAAACAGGATATCGTCTTCGCTGGGGGCGGCGAAGAGTTGCACTGGACGCAGACTATGTTGTTTGATGCCATGGGCGCGCTATCGTCAAAGTACAACGACACACCGTCACGCGCCTCACGCACGTACGATGCGGCGCGCGATGGTTTTGTCATCGCGGGCGGCGGCGGCATGCTGGTGCTGGAAGAGATCGAACATGCCCTGCAACGCGGCGCGCCGATCTATGCCGAGCTGGTGGGTTACGGCGCCACCTCCGATGGCGTGGACATGGTGCAGCCCTCTGGCGAGGGGGCGATGCGTTGCATGCAGCAGGCGCTGGCCAAGGTGCGCAGCCCCGTCGATTACATCAACACCCACGGCACCAGCACGCCGGTGGGTGACGTAAAGGAACTGGAAGCGTTGCGCGGCGTGTTTGGCGCCCAGGTACCGCCACTCAGCTCCACTAAACCGCTCACCGGCCATTCACTCGGGGCAGCAGGTGTGCACGAAGCGATTTATTCATTGCTCATGCTGCAACACAATTTCATCTGCGCTTCGGCGCATATCGACGAGCTCGACCCCGCCGCCGCCGACATGCCCATCGTGCGCGAACGCCGTGACGACGTCATCCTCAATACCGTACTATCCAACAGCTTTGGTTTTGGCGGCACCAACGCCAGCTTGGTATTTCAGCGTTATTCGTAGCAGGCCGTTTTGCGGCATCTGCAAATCCACCCTGCGCATAGCCCTGATAGGCCGGCGGCTCCATGGCCAGCAGCGCAACGATCTGGAACACGTGATTCTGAATGACATCGCGCAGGCAACCGGCGCTTTCGTAAAACGCGCCGCGACCCTTCACGCCGAAATCCTCGGCCAACGTGATCTGCACGCTGGCCACACAGTTGCGGTTCCAGATCGGTTCAAGAAATGAATTGGCGAAACGGAAATAGAGGATATTCATGATCGCCTCTTTGCCAAGATAGTGGTCGATGCGGAAGATTGCGTCTTCTGTAAATACCGACAGCAGGAGGCGGTTGAGCTGGCGCGCGGAGGTTAGGTCGCGTCCGAACGGTTTTTCAACAATGACGCGCGCCTGGTCAACCAGACCTGCGGCGTCAAGCCCTTTGACAACTGCCTCGAACAGCACGGGCGGGATGGCAAGATAGTGCGCCGGTCGCCGGGCATCGCCCAGCGCCGCCTTCAGCGCTGTAAAAGTATGCGGATCGTTATAGTCGCCACTCACGTAGCCGAGCAGGGAGAGCAGATGGTCAAGGACTGGCTTGTCATCGATTTTTCCGGAGGCCTTGATAGCGTCCCTGGCGCGTTTGCGCAGCTGCGCCAGGCTCCATTGCGAGGAAGCGACGCCAACCACCGGCACGTTGAGGACGCCGTGCCTGACCATCGCGTAGAGCGCCGGAAAGGTTTTTTTGTGGGCAAGATCCCCTGTGATACCGAACAGCACCAGTGCGTCCGAGGGTGCCGCGCCCTCGCGTTTGGTCTTGTTCATCTCAATGCCTCTTTGACCCTCGCTCAGCCCGCATAGCAGGCGTCGCGCGCGCTCGTCGTATTTCGGGTTCGGCTTGTGATCAGGACGCTATCTCTTTTTGGTTTCATGACTGTGCTCCTGATTTTTGCTAGCCGCTTTAAAAAACTGGTCACGCGCAATTCCTCGGTCAGTACTCGCCCCCCATCGCCCGCAGGCGCGTCCGCAACGATTCGATTTCGTCCAGCAATTCCAGCGCCAGTGCCGCCCCCGCGAGATCAATGCCAAGATCCCGCTGCAGGCGCAAGACCCTTCGTGTGCGATGCAAGCTGGCGCCACCGAAACGCCAGTGAGCCGGTTCACGTCCCTGAGGTTCAAGTACACCGACATCCACCAACTCGATGATCTGTTCAGCATGGATGGCGCAGGCGCGGCATAGGTCGGCCAGCGTCAACTGGGTGTGCTCTTCCAGTATGCCTATTGAGAATTGTGGCACGCTATTTTCAGTATTCATGTCTCACACTCCCATTTTGGCGCGTGGATTAAAATTCAATTCCTGCGCCATTTTCCGGTACACGTCCCTGGCGGCTTCGGTATCGGCGGGTGGCAGCGCGATCGCCAATATTACATAGCAATCGCCGGGCGGGTCACCCGGTAGGCCCCGTCCATTCAGCCGCAGTTTGCGCCCCGACCCCGACCCCGAGCCCGCCGGTATCTTGATTTCCACAATGCCGCCGAGTGTCGGCACCTTCACTGTTGCGCCCAATGCCGCCTCCCAAGGCGCCACCGGCAAGTCGAGATAGATGTCCCGGCCATCGACCCGGTAAAGTGGATGGGCCTGGAATTCAATCTGGAGATACAAATCTCCCGCCTGACCTTCTCCGCCGATGGCGCTGCCCTGTCCGCTGAGGCGAATGTGCTGGCCTTCGCGTATACCCTTCGGGATGGTTACGTTGAGAATCCGTTCCCTAGTGATGACATGGCCTTGCGCGTCCACGCCGGGAACCCGCAGCGTGATGGTGCGGGTTGCGCCGTGGTAAGTATCTTCCAGGTTAATAAGCACCTTGGCGTGGTGGTCTTCACCTTTTGCATGAGGGGAAGCGCGCCCGGCTCCGCCAGCGCGGAAATCTCGCCCAAACAGGGATGCGAAGAAATCGCTGTAGTCCGCCTCATCGCCGCCCGTAAAACCGCCGCCGCTGAATTCGAAGCCCGCGTTCCAGTCCGGCGGCGGACGAAATTCCTGACCACCTTTCCAGTTGGCTCCCAGCTGATCGTAAGCCGTGCGTTTCTCTGCATCCTTCAGCACCTCATAGGCCTCGCCCAGCTCTTTGAAGCGTGCGTCGGCGTCGGCCTCCTTGCTGACATCAGGATGATACTTGCGGGCCAGCTTGCGGTAGGCACGCTTTATCTCATCTTGAGTCGCATCACGCGCGACCCCCATGATGGCGTAATAATCCTTGAATTCCATCAACTAAATCCTCCGCAAAGAAACTACGGTTTCCCCAATGATTCCTTCGGGATCGCCTGTCAGGGGTAACTCTATTTCAAAATTACCAGCAACGTGGAGCACGGCTTTAATGATGTTTGGCACCACCAGGGCAGTTGCTCTCATTCATCCTCCATCGCGGCTGAATATTTGCCTTGCCCAGCCGCGCTATTTAAACGCGAACGTTTGCGTAACACTTGCTGTGCAACCGATGTGTTCGCAGTATCGCCGCGCCAAGCGCGGAGCGCGGACGCCTGCAACGCGCGCCCGAATGAAAAACTCAAGGCCCACGGTTGCTTCCCAATCGTGGCGTTTAAGGCCTGCAGGTTAGTGGTGGCCGTTGCCTCGCCCTGCCCACCGGAAAGAAAGTTGATGCTGGGCACTGCGGCGGGCACCGTGCGCCGTAGGCAGGTCAGCGTGGCTTGCGCCACTTGTTGCGGCGTGGCACGCTCCGGGCAGGTGCGGCCAGGCTCGACCATATTCGGCTTCAAAATCAGGTGCTCCAACGCCACGCGTTGCTGGTGTAATGCGTGAAACACCGCGTGCAAGACTTCCTCCGTGACACGCGCGGACACCGCAAGCGTGTGATCTCCGTCCATTAACACCTCGGGCTCGACAATCGGCACCATGCCCTGTTCCTGACAAATAGCTGCATAACACGCCAAGATATGCGCATTCGCCGCAATCGCCTGCGGCGTGGGAGTGCCTGCGCCAATGTAAATGACCGCGCGCCATTTGGCGAAACGTGCGCCCCGTTGTTTGTATTCGCCCAAACGTTGCGCCAGGCCGTCTACGCCTTGCGTCACCGTTTCACCGGAAAACCTAGCCAACGGCACCGTGCCATTATCCACCTTGATACCGGGCACCATGCCCTGCGCTTTCAATAGCTCCAGCAAAGGTACGCCTGTAGCACTTTTCTGTTTGAGGGTCTCCTCGAACAGGATGGCACCACTGATAAAATCACTGAGGCCGGGCGTGGAAAATAACATCTCACGGTAATCGCGCCGGGTTTCCGCCGTCGACACCACTTCCACTTCTTTAAACCGTTTCGTGATGGTGCCATCGCTCTCGTCGGCCGCAAGAATTCCTTTACCGGGCACTGTCAGCCCCGCTACCGTTTCCGCTAATTCTTGAGTGGATGTTGACATGGCGCCTCCATCAATCATGCTCAGCCAAATAATTTTGGCCGCGGCGCGCGTCATTGAGCAAATGGATAACGGGCTCGTCCAAGCCATGGTCGTATCCGAGAATACTCACGGAGGTTGTCGTAAGATACAAGCGACGCGCTTCGAGCGCCGGTAACGCAACCCAGCGTGCGATGAAGATGCGCAGTATGTGGCCGTGCGCGAAAATCAGTACGTCATTCTCCAGTGCGCGGATGCGGTCAATGACACGATCTGCGCGCATCGCCACTTCTTCCAATGTTTCCCCTCCCGGGCAACCATCTTCGAACAAACGCCAGCCGGGACATTTGGCGCGGATATCTACCGTACGCATGCCCTCATAATCACCGTAATCCCATTCCATCAGGTCAGGATCGGCCTGTGCAGAGTCACCGAAACCCGCCAGATCAGCGGTGCGCCGCGCCCGTTGCAACGGGCTGGTGGATACTTTGGCGAAGCTCAAACCTTGCAACCGCGCATTCAATTCCTGCGCGGCGCGTTCGCCCCGCTCGGTCAGAGGAATATCAGTGAGGCCCGTGTGCTGTCCGCTGATCGACCACGCGGTCTCACCATGCCGTACCACATAAACCTGCGGAAACGCCCTGTTCATTTGCGTGGCCATGGTATTTTCATAGGTCTATCCTCTGCGTCTCATCATAGAAATGATAATGGGTGGAATAATGAGCCATTGGAAAATCGGCGCGAGGCCCGTGCCAAGAATCGGCAGGGTAGGCATCACCGTAGCATATTGCCAGCGGTGGAGAACGTGGATCGCAATCGCCTCGAAAACCACGGTAATGACGACACCAATGGCGATGAACCCTAAGACCTGGAAAGTCTTTGGGTAAAAAATCCAGTGACGCGATCTTGCGATCAATGCAACAATCCAAAACGCCACAAGTAAAATGACCACGTCGCCAAGGGTGGCCCGCGTACACTGAATAGTCGCCTCAAAATGGGTTAAGCCATCCATACTTTTAAACAATGGCGCTTGCCAAATCTCCCAGACAAAATTGAAAAGAAATCCGAAGATTGAAATATTAATCTCGGGGATATTAAGCTTGTTCATGGGGTGATGCGGTAATCGGCCGCGCAATCATAAACTTTATATGACATATCGATCCCACCCCGCATAAGAATCCTTGACCGGCCCGCGTGGGATCGCCAATGCAATTAGCAGTAGTCCGCAGATAACACTGTTCCACGCCGCCCACGATGAAGCGATGCCGTCGAGCAGCCAGGGTGCCGCGAGCAACCACGCGCCGAACGGGATGTTGATAAACCGCACGCTGCGCGCCACTTCGGAAAAAGCGATAATCGAGAACGTCACCACCAATGCGCCGATCAGGTGGTCGCTGTTGGCCATGGCGCCGGAACTGTCGAAGGTGAGCCGCGTAAACATGAGCCACACACCCACCGCGGTGCTGAGTAACAGCGTGATGGGGAATGTCATGCCACGTGTGCCCTGGGCTAGGTTTTCACGCATCGTCCCAAGCAGCCCTTTGGACGTGTCAGGGTTGCCGCCTTCCATCGCATCACCCATCCAAAAGGTGCGCCAGAACGGTTTACCTTTGCGGCGCGCGTCGGTCAGAAATTGGCCCATGGCGACAAACTCATCGAGGGAATACGGGATCATCAGCAGCATCGCCAGCGCAGCTATCAGGCAAAGCGTACACCAGGTACCGATCACGATCGGCTGAATGATGATGAAGACGATGCTGACAATGCCGAGGGGCAGGACCAGGATGGCGAGCGCCAGCACCATCCACGGCATGGTCCGCCAACGCTGTTTGCCACCCATGAAGGTCATCACCAATTCCAGCATGTAGACCACCGCACCGAGGCCGGCATCGGCAATGGGCCAGGCCTTGGACTCAGCCGAAGTAATGATTGTCTCCGTGCCGGCGCCAAAGAACGGATCCCAGGCACGGTCGATATAACCGAGCTGGTATGCCGCCATGTGGCGTGCGATAAAAAAACCAATGAGGGCGAACACCGCAATCGGCAGGCGTTGCAACCAGCTTGCGGGCGTATAAGCCCAGCCCGGCGGGACGTCCGGCCCACCCATCATACCGGCCATGCTCATGCCCGGCATCATCGGAATCAACACCGAAAACGCAATCACCAACGTGCCGACCAACGTCGCGTTGGCATAGGCTTCGGGCAACGGCGTCCAAAATATCAACGGCGCAAGCAACAGCCAGAACCCTACCGTGGCATTGGCCCACTGCGCCCAGGGATAGCGGCGCGACGCGTTGGCGGACAACGCACTGAAGATCACCACCAGAACGCCGCTGATGGTATCGCTCCACATCATCGCCAGGTTGCGCCACTCGAACGATGGCAAGCCACGCTCCGCCATGACACGCAACACGTTG
>JAGVME010000096.1 GCA_020053945.1 Gammaproteobacteria bacterium | reverse complement strand
TTACAGCTATTGAAGCGCCTAACGGCGATTTTAACGCCCTGTGAGGGTATAGCCGCGCTGGCTTGAGGGTGTAAATTTGGGTTTTTCAGCGGCGACTAAGTAGAACCTTCCCGGCGATCGTGTCTCCTTCCGCCATCCATGGCAGCGATAGGTGACTATCCCGTTGATTGGGATGACCATGCTACACCGATAATTCCTTTTCTTTAAACTGTCCCCATGGCTACGGTGTTGTAACCGCCGTCCACATACACGATCTCTCCAGTAATGGCTGACGCCAGGTCAGAGCACAGGAACGCAGCTACGTTACCGACTTCTTCGGTGGTGATGTTGCGGCGCAGCGGTGCGGTTTTTTCTACATGATCCAGCAGTTTGCGGAAATCACTGATGCCAGCTGCAGCCAAGGTCTTGATGGGGCCGGCAGAGATGGCGTTGACGCGGATATTGTCAGGCCCTAAGGTGCTGGCCATATAGCGCACGTTGGCCTCCAGGCTGGCTTTGGCGAGCCCCATGACGTTGTAGTTGGGCATGGTGCGCTCTGCGCCCAAGTAGCTAAGGCTGAGCAGCGCGCCGTTGCGGCCTTCCATCATGTTGCGTCCGGCTTTGGCCAGCGCCGCAAAACTGTAAGAGCTGATGTCGTGGGCTACACGGAATCCTTCGCGGGTAACACTGTCAAGGTAGGGACCTTCGAGTTGTTCGCGTGGTGCATATGCTACTGAATGTACAATGATGTCCAGGTGATCCCAAAAATCGTCCAGATGCTGAAATGCGGCCTCGATCTGCTCGTCGCTGGCGACATCGCAGGCCATGGTGATTTCCGAGCCGCATTCAGCGGCCATATTTTCCACCCGGTCTTTAAGTTTTTCATTCTGATAAGTGAACGCTAATTCCGCCCCTTCGCGTTGCATGGCCTTGGCGATGCCCCAGGCAATGGAGCGCGTGCTGGCAAGTCCGACGATAAGAGCGCGTTTGCCCTGCAAAAAGCCCATAATGATCTCCTGTTGTTATCTCTCTAAAGTTGCCATAATACTGGCAATCCCATTTTCAGGATGATACATCTGAATAGCCTCAGAGGCTAGTTTTTTGAAGAGCGGCATGAAACCAAAAAATGATTTAACCAGTTGAAGTGTAATATTATATGGGAACATGCCTGCCTCGGTAGCCGTATCTGGTTGCGCGGACGGTTACAGGAATAACCACTTGCATTGGAAATGACATTACATGATTACTAAGCGTTTATTATATGTTCTGGGTTTGTTGGCGATACTGAATGCGCCCGCGTCCGGTATCACCGCGCCGGCGATGGCGCTGGGATATACACCAAAGTATCCGGCGGGGTTCAAGCATTTTGATTATGTGAATCCCAATGCGCCCAAGGGCGGGGAATTGGTACTGTCCGGGTTTGGTAATTATGATGGATTAAATCCTTTTCTGCTCAAAGGCATCGCCGCCGCCGGTGTTTCCGATCTGGTGTTTGAAACTTTGATGGAGCAGAGCCTGGATGAACCATTTAGTCTTTACGCACACTTGGCGGAAGACATCCAGCTTGCACAGGATAAATTATCAGTCACGTTTCGCCTGAACAGCAAAGCGCTTTTTTCCGATGGCACGCCCGTGATGGCGGAGGATGTAAAATTTTCTTTCGATATGTTGAAGAGCGAGCAGGCGCACCCACTGTATCGCTTTATGTGGAATGACATCAAGCGTGCCACCGTTGTGAATACGCGCACGGTACGTTTTGAATTTGCCAAGGTTAATCCAGAGCTGCATTTGATCACCGCGCAGATCCCTATTTTTGCAAAAAAATGGGTGGGCAATAAAGCTTTTGATAAAGTGGTGACGGAATTGCCCCTGGGCAGCGGGCCGTATGTGGTGGATAAATATGATTTAGGAAAAAATATCACCTATAAACGTAACCCGGCTTATTGGGCGCGTGATCTGGGTGAGCGGCGCGGCATGTTTAATTTTGACCGCATTACATTTAAATATTATACCGACGATACGGTGCAGCTTGAGGCTTTTAAAGCAGGGGAATTTGATTTTATCCATGTGCTGAATTCCAAGCAGTGGGCGCGTGACTACGTGGGCCAGAACTTTGATAATGGCTCGATAAACCGCAAGGAACTGGCGCACCGTAACAATGCGGGCATGCAAGGTTTTGTGTTTAATACGCGCCGTGCTTTATTCAAGGATAAACGGGTACGCAAGGCTATCGCTCTGGCATTTGATTTTGAATGGTCAAACCAGAATCTTTTTTACAATCAATATAAACGTAACACCAGCTATTTCAGTAACAGCGAACTGGCTTCTTCAGGGTTACCGAAAGGGGACGAACTGGCGCTGCTGGAGCCGTTCCGCGCCAAGCTGCCGCTTGAAATATTTACTACGGAATGGAAGCCGTCGATCACAACAGGGTCGAGTGGCTTGCGCGATAACTTGCGTAAGGCGAAAGAACTGCTCACCAGTGCGGGTTGGAAGCTTCAGGACGGTGTATTGAAAAATGCGCAAGGCGAAAGAATGGAATTTGAAATTCTATTGGCGCAGAAAGCGTTTGGCCGCATTGTCGAACCGTTTGCGCAGAATCTTGCAAAAGTTGGGGTTAAGGTTAGCTATCGCACGGTTGATGTGGCGCTGTACCAACGGCGTATTGATACACGTGATTTTGATATGGTGGTCAATTCATTTGGGCAATCCCAGTCACCGGGTAATGAACAAACCAATTACTGGCATTCATCGGCAGCCGATCAGGAAGGATCTAATAATATAATCGGTATCAAGGATCCCGTGGTAGATGCACTGGTGGAGAAAGTGGTGTATGCGCCGAGCCGGGCGCAGTTGGTGACCGCTACCCGCGCGCTGGATAGGGTGTTATTGCATGGCGAATACCTGGTGCCTAACTGGTACACCCCGGTTCATCGCGTGGCTTACCGCAAGAACCTTGCATATCCCGATAAATTGCCACTGTATTATGGTGTGGACGCATGGATGATACGCACCTGGTGGAAAAAACCTTAAGCCAATGGCTGCCTATATCCTTAAACGCCTGCTGCTTATGATTCCTACGCTGTTTGGCGTGATGCTGGTGACCTTTGCCATTATCCAGTTTGTTCCCGGTGGCCCCGTTGAACAACTGATCAGTAAAATGCAAAGTCATAGTGCGAGTGGCGAAGGTGGGGGAGGTGGCGTGCCATTATATCGGGGCAATGCGGGTCTGGATGCGGAACGTCTTGAAAAACTCAAAGCGCTGTACGGTTTTGATAAGCCAGTGCATGAGCGGTTTGTTGACATGGTGGTGAATTACGCCACATTCAATCTGGGTGACAGCTATTTTCATCACAAATCAGTAATGGATCTGGTTATTTCCAAGTTGCCGGTATCGATCAGTTTAGGCTTGTGGACATTCTTCATTGTTTATTTGACATCTATCCCCTTGGGCATTGCCAAAGCGGTTCGAGACGGTTCGCGTTTTGATATTGCCAGTACCACGATTATTTTAATCGGTTATGCGATTCCCGGTTTTGTATTGGGCATCACGTTACTCGTGTTGTTTGGGGGCGGCAGCTTCTGGAGTGTGTTTCCCTTGCGCGGCCTGGTGTCTGACGACTGGGATACGCTGTCATGGTATGGCAAGATCACCGATTATTTATGGCATATGACGTTACCCATCATTGCATCCGTGGTAGGCGGGTTTGCGATCACGACCATGCTGACCAAAAACAGTTTCATTGAGGAAATCCGTAAACAATATGTATTAACCGCGCGTGCCAAAGGTCTGGAGGAGGGCACGGTGCTGTACAAGCATGTATTCCGTAATGCCATGATACCGCTGGTGACGGGGTTCCCCGCGGCATTCATGGGTGCTTTTTTCGCAAGCAGTTTGTTGATAGAGACAATTTTTTCACTCGATGGCTTGGGGTTATTGTCTTATGAGTCCGTCGTGAAACGTGATTATCCGGTGGTATTAGGCACGCTGTATTTATTTACCTTGCTGGGATTGGTCGCCAAACTTTTATCTGATATGTGTTATGTTTTGGTAGACCCGCGTATCCAGTTCGAATCTGTTTCTTCATGAACGATAGTGTGAGCCAACACGGCACAGCAGCCATTCGTGTGCCATTATCCAACGTACAGCCACTTTCACCCGCAAGGCGTGCCTGGTTACGCTTTAAAACTAATCGGCGTGGCTACGTGAGCCTGTGGATTTTCATGGTTTTATTTATATTGAGCTTGTGCGCGGAAATTCTGAGTAATGACAAGCCCATCCTGGTGTATTACCAGGACTCTTTTTATTTTCCGATAATCAAGAGTTATCCCGAAACCGCATTTGGTGGGGATTTTGAAACCGAAGCCGATTATAACGATGCCTATCTTAAGGATCGCCTGACGCAGGCCGGCAATTGGGTGTGGTACGCGCCCAACCGCTACAGCTATGACACCATAAATTTTGCCACTGAACACCCCAACCCCGCCCCACCTTCAGCGCAAAATTTTCTCGGCACAGATGACCGGGGGCGCGATGTGCTGGCACGCTTAATCTACGGGTTTCGCCTGTCAGTGTTATTCGCGCTGGCGCTCACGGTTGTGGCTACCGCCATTGGCATTATTGCGGGCGCATTACAAGGTTATCTGGGCGGGCGCTTTGACCTGTTTTCGCAGCGGGTGATTGAGGTGTGGGGTTCCATGCCCGAGCTTTATTTGCTGATAATTTTTTCCTCCATTTTTCAGCCGAGCGTATTATTGCTGATTGTTTTGCTGGCGCTGTTTGGCTGGATGGGATTGGCGGATTATGTACGTGCCGAATTTTTACGTGGGCGCAACATGGATTATGTGAAAGCCGCGCGTGCGCTAGGAGTGTCAAATCGCGCCATTATGCTGCGCCATTTATTGCCGAACAGCATGGTGTCTGTCATTACGTTTCTGCCGTTTCGTATCAGCGGCTCTATTCTGGCTTTGACGAGCCTCGATTTCCTTGGCTTGGGTGTACCCCCCACCACGCCCAGCCTAGGTGAGCTATTGGCGCAAGGCAAAGATAATATTGACGCCTGGTGGTTGTCCATGACCACGTTTGGTGTTCTGGTCAGCACATTGGTGCTGTTGATTTTTATTGGTGAAGCGGTGCGCGAAGCGCTTGATGCGCGGCGTGGTTGATGCGCCCTTACAAGAAAGAATAATATCCATGCCTGAGCAAATCCCGATGCGTGCATTGTTATCTATTGAAAATCTTTCAATACGGTTTGGTGACGCTGACAAGAATAATGAAGTAGTGCATGGCATCAGTTTTCAAATGGGTGCGGGTGAGAAGCTCGCACTGGTTGGGGAGTCTGGCTCCGGGAAATCGGTTACCGCATTATCCATCTTGAATTTGCATGATCGTCACCATGTTTCATATCCCAGTGGCGCAATTTATTTTCAAGGCAGAGATCTGCTCAAGTGTGATCAACGCACCCTGCGCGGTATACGCGGCAAAGATATTGCCATGATTTTTCAGGAGCCGATGACGGCACTCAACCCGGTATATACCATTGGCCAGCAACTGATTGAACCTTTGATGGTTCATGAAGGGATGGGCAAAACGATGGCACGTCAACGTATGCTGGAACTGTTGGACCGCACCGGCATACCCGAACCGCATAAGCGTTTTGACGCTTACCCGCATATGCTGTCCGGTGGGCAGCGGCAACGGGTGATGATCGCCATGGCGCTGGCATGCAGCCCCAAGCTATTGATTGCCGATGAGCCAACCACGGCACTGGATGTCACTATCCAATTGCAAATTCTCAATTTGCTTGAGGATTTACAGCGCGACTTCTCGATGGCTGTGCTGATGATTACCCATGACCTGAACATGGTGCGGCGCTTTGCGGATCGTATCTGTGTAATGCAACACGGTCATCTTGTAGAGCAGGCCACGGTTAATGACTTGTTTGCCGCGCCACAGCACCCCTACACGCGATTTTTATTGGACAGCGAACCGACAAGATTGCTAGCCGACGAAACGGCGGCTCGCATGGCGACACGTCCTGTATTGATGCAAGCTCATAAATTGAAATGCGTATTCCCCATCAAAGCCGGGTTTTTTCGTCATACAATTGGCGAAGTCAAAGCTGTGGACAATGTCGACCTCACCGTGCGCCAAGGCGAGACGCTGGGCATTGTCGGTGAGTCAGGCTCGGGTAAGTCTACCTTGGGCATGTGTCTGCTTCGCTTGCAGGAATGTACAGGGGAAATTGTGTTTGATGGGCAACGCCTGGATACAGTGGGTTCACGCCAGTTACGTCTGTTGCGGCGGAATTTTCAGGTGGTATTTCAAGATCCCTACTCATCCCTGTCGCCACGCATGACAGTTGAACAGATTATTGGTGAAGGTTTGCAGATTCATTTTCCTGCGCTGACAAAAGCGCAGCGCCGTGAACGCATCGTGAAGGTGTTGGGGGAAGTGGATTTGTCGGGTGACATGCTGTCGCGTTATCCCCATGAGTTTTCGGGCGGTCAGCGCCAACGCATCGCCATAGCACGCGTGGTGGTGTTGGAGCCAAAACTGATTTTGCTGGATGAGCCCACCAGCGCACTGGATGTATCCGTACAGAAACAAGTATTGGAATTGTTGCGAGGCTTTCAGGTAAGCCATGGGCTGAGTTATTTATTTATTACCCATGATCTCAAGGTGATTCGGGCCATGGCGCATCGTGTACTGGTCATGCGGGGTGGCAGCGTGGTGGAGGCAGGGGACACTGAACAGTTGTTTACCGCGCCGTGCCATGAATACACGCAAACTTTGCTGCATGCTTCATTGTTTAATGGGAAAATTAAATAACCGCCCGATGATTCTTCACATGCGCTGCGATGAGTTTTGCAACGCGGTTACGCACCAGTGTGCCATCTTCATCCATTAGCCACAGGCGGATTAAGCCAAAACTGAATACCAGCGTGTCAGCCGCGGCGATGTCTGGCGCGAGTCCGGGCCGCAGCAGGGTGGCGCGTTGCGCTTCACGATAGAGGCTGGTGAACTTGGCAAGCAGCTCATGATGGACACTGCGGCATCCGACCAATTCATTGCGTAACTCGTCAACATACTCACATTTAAAGTTCATGATTTCAAATGTTCCACGTACATTTTCACACCCCGTGATGGCCTCCATAACCGCACTTAAAAAATTCTCGATGCGTTGCAGGGGGTCGCAGGTTTTTTCGCCGAGCAGTTCGAGGTTGGTGCGATCCATTAATGGTAGCGTAACTTGCTCCCGCATCGCGTAGAAGAGGGCAGTCTTGTCGGCGAAGTGCCAGTAAATGGCGCCACGCGTGACGCCGGCAGCGGTAGCGATCTGCTCCATGGTGGTGCGGGTGACACCATGCTTATGAAATGCCGCACGCGCCGCGGCTATAATGGCTAGGCGGGTTTCTTGGGAATCTTTTTTGGTGCGGCGGACCATAGTGTCATATTGTCATGTTAGAATTCCTGGTGGCCGTATATGCGCGCCACTAGGTTGTGGCGATATAACACCCAAAATGGATGTAAGCACACAAAATAATTTCCCAAGCCATATTGACATACATACATGATTGTATGCTATGTTAAGCTTGGTTTCCAGCAGGATGCGCCCCATGATCAGTTTCCCGTTCATAACCCCGCTGCTTTTGATTGTTCCTTCCCCATTCTTTCAGTCCCAGAAGGAGCAGCGACGTTTAATAAATAGCCTTTGCGGAATAATAGCGCTGCCGATACTTCTCACGGCCTGTGGCCAATCTGCGCAATCTCCCCAAGGTGCTGGTGGCCCTCCCGGTGGCATGGCATTGCCAGTAACGGCGATTACCGTTCAACCACAACCTGTGCCGATTACGCTTGACGTGGTAGGGCAGGCTGAAGGTTCCAAGGAAGTTGAAGTCCGTGCGCGGGTTTCGGGCATTGTGGACAAAAAACTCTACACTGAAGGCGATACTGTTAAAGCGGGCGCGGTATTGTTCATGATTGACCCTGTGCCTTATGAGAGCGCGTTGGCGCAGGCACGGGCTTCATTGGCACAGGAAAGAGCCAATCTTGAACGGGCCCAACGGGAAGGAACGCGCCTTAAAACATTGGCCGAAGAAAAAGCGATTAGCCAGCGTGAATACGATGATGCAACTTCAACGCTGAAAACATCGCAGGCGCAACTTGCGGCGAGCGAGGCGCGGGTACGGGATGCTGAGTTGAATCTTTCATATACCCGCGTCACGGCGCCGATTGCTGGCGTCACTGGCCAGGCGTTGCGTTCTGAAGGCAACTTGATCACTGCGGGCAGTGATGCGGGCTTGATGACGACCATCAATGCCACTGATCCGATCTGGGCGCGGTTCTCGCTTTCTGAAAGTGAGGCTTTTCAGTTGCGTCAAACGCCAGGCAAGGTAAATGTAAAATTGGTTTTGGCGGACGGCAGTGTTTATGAGCCATCCGGCAAGCTTAATTTTTCAGGTTCGAGTGTCGATGCGGGCACCGGAACAGTGCCGTTGCGCGCGGAATTTCCCAACCCCAAACTGGCGTTATTACCCGGCCAGTTTGTGCGTGTACAGATTACTACCGGCAATCGTCAGGCCTATTTGGTCCCACAGTCTGCGCTGTTGCAGAGTGATCAAGGCAAAGTGGTGTTTACTGTTGCGCCTGACAATACCGTAGCGCCACGCCCGGTTGAAACCAATGGCTGGTCAGGGCGTGACTGGATTGTTACGCAAGGCCTTAATCCCGGTGATAAAGTCATTACCGACAATTTGATGAAGCTGCGGCCGGGCGCTCCAGTGGCGCCGCATGCGCCGGGACAAGGCCCTGGCGCGCCTCCTCCCGCAGGCGCCGATAGCCCTGCCAAAAAGTAACGCGCATTTCGAACAACCGGATGGTTCGGATCATCAGCCACTCAGCGGGAGCTGCATCCCATGTCTAAATTTTTTATCGAACGGCCCATTTTCGCGACGGTATTGGCGATCATCATCGTGCTTGCCGGGCTGGTCGCGGTGACGATTTTACCGGTGGCGCAATACCCTGAAATCGCGCCTCCCACGATCACCATTACCGCGACCTACCCCGGCGCTTCAGCGGAAACCCTCTCCAAAACGGTCGCTGGCCCCATCGAAGAACAACTCTCCGGCGTTGAAGGCATGCTGTATTTTAATTCCAGCTCCTCATCGAATGGCCAGACTCAAATCACAGCCACTTTCGATGTGGGCACGGATGTCGACAAGGCGATGTTTAATATCAATAACCGCGTGCAACTTGCCACGCCACGTTTACCCGATGAGGTGCGGCGCAATGGCGTCATGGTGGCTAAGCGTTCGCAGAATATTTTGCTGGTGGTAGCGCTCAACTCGCCTAAAAGCACCTTTGATACGCTCTTTTTGTCGAACTATGCCACGCAGAATGTGCTCGATGAACTGAAACGCATTCCTGGCGCCGCCGATGTTTCGATTTTCGGCGCGCGTGATTATTCAATGCGCATCTGGCTCAGGCCAGATCGCATGGCGCAACTGGGGTTAACCACTGGAGATATTACCAGCGCCATTAATGCGCAAAATGCGCAGTATGCCGCGGGGAAAATAGGGGCTGAACCTGCGGCCAAAGGCCAGGAGTTGGTGTATACGGTAACGGCGCAAGGGCGCTTGGTTCAACCCCAAGATTTCGGCCAGATCATATTGCGCTCGACAGGCGCTACAGGTGTGCTCCGGCTCAAGGATGTTGCGCGCATCGAATTGGGCGCGCAAAGTTACGATGTGAAAAACAGCGTTAACGGCCAGCCTGCCATCGCTTTGGCGGTGTTTCTCCAGTCGGGTGCCAATGCGCTTGATGTTGCGGAGGCCGTCAGGATTAAAATGGCCGAGTTGAAAAAAGACCGCTTCCCTGAAGATCTTGATTATTTGATCCCCTATGATACAACGCGCTTTGTGGCCGCCTCGATCAAGAGCGTCATTTACACCATTGCCGAAGCGGCTATTATCGTTTTGTTGGTGGTATTCATGTTCCTCCAGACATGGCGCGCGACACTGATTCCGATGCTAGCGGTGCCGGTGTCGTTGATCGGCACGTTTGCCGGGTTATGGCTGTTTGGTTTTTCCATCAATATGTTGACTTTGTTCGCCATGGTGTTGGCGATCGGTATTGTCGTTGACGATGCCATTGTAGTGCTGGAAAATGTTGAACGCCTGATGCGTGAACATAAGATGAAGCCATTTGATGCGGCAATGGAAGCGATGCGCGAAGTGCAGGGCGCCATCATCGGTATCGTGCTGGTGTTGTGCGCGGTATTTATTCCGGTCGCTTTCCTGGGCGGCATTGCCGGGCAACTGTATCGGCAATTTGCCGTGACGGTCACGGTGGCCGTGGTTATTTCGGGTGTTGTGGCGCTGACGCTGACCCCGGCGCTGTGCGCCATGTTGCTAAAATCCAGCGACCACACGGGTGGCGTGCTGGATAAGTTGTTCATACCCTTTAACCGTATTTTCAACTGGATAACGCTACGCTTTTTGGGTGCGGTGGATGTAGTGCTGGCACGTCGCATTGCGGCGCTTACCGTATTTGCGCTGCTGCTTGGCGCGGTTGCCGCCTTGTTCTGGCGCGTGCCCGGCAGTTTTGTGCCGCCGGAAGACCAAGGTTATATCATCACGGCGGTTATGCTGCCTGACGGCGCTACGCTGGAGCGGACGGGGAAAACCACCACCCAGTTGCGCAACATGATGAGCAACAACCAAGCCATTGAAAATATCTTTGTTGTTGATGGGTTGGATCTCATCGGTGGCGGCAACAAAAATAATGCCGCGACCATTTTCATGCCCTTGAAGCCGTGGGATGAGCGCAAGCAGACCGCGCAGCAACTGGCTGAAGAAGTGAGTGGCAAAGGTTTCATGTTGTCAGATGGCATTGCATTTGCGTTCAATCCACCTGCCATCATGGGCCTGGGCGCGGCAGGAGGATTTGAAGTTTACGTGCAGGGCCGCACCAACGCCGATCCGCAGCAACTTTCACAGGTGACCAACGACTTTATTGCCGAGCTGAGTAAACATCCGGCATTGACCGGGTTGACAACTTTTTATCGCCCCACGGTGCCGCAATTGCGTGTTGAGGTTGACCGTGAAAAGGCACTCTCATTGGGTGTGCCGGTTAATGAAGTCTTTACTGCGTTACAAGCGCAGATGGGATCGCTGTATGTCAATGACTTCAACAAGGCCGGCCGCACTTACCGCGTCACTGTGCAGGCGGATGCGCCGTTCCGTTCGAAACCGGAAGACCTGGGGAATATTTATGTGCGTTCAGCTA
>JAGVME010000116.1 GCA_020053945.1 Gammaproteobacteria bacterium | reverse complement strand
CATTCCACCTTGGGCCTGCGGTCACCGCAGGACTATGAACGGGCAATGGCGGCATGAGCGCTCTTTTCGGGGTGTCTATGAAATCGGGGGAAGATCAGGATCATGTTCATGATGGCGATGACGTAGGCGAGGCTCTTCTTCTCTCTTCCGTAGAAAGTTTTTTCTTGCAGCGTCTTGAGGTCGGTCGCGCGCTTGGCCAGCGGGCGCAGGTAGTCGTAGGATTCGCACAAAAAGCCCGCGCTGCCGCAGGCGCCGTCGTAAATGGTTTAGCCTATCGCAGGCTGCACCACCTGCACCATGGCGCGTATCAGCGGGCGCGGGGTGTAGTACTCGCCGCCGTTGCGGCCGGCGTTGCCCATGTTTTTGATCTTGGCTTCGTACAGGTGCGAGAGTTCGTGCTTCTCGGCTTGCGAACCGAAGCGCAGCTCGTCGATGTGCTCGATGATCTCGCGCAGGTTGTAACCGCTCTGAATTTTGTTTTTGATCTCGCCGAAGATTTCGCCGATCTTGTATTCGAGGGTGGCCGGGCTGGTGGCTTTTTGCTTGAAGCCGTGCAGGTAGGGGAACAGCTTCTGGTTGACGAACTCGATCAGGTCGGGGCCAGTCAGCGCGGCGTTGTGGTCGAGCTTGCCGTCCTTGCCCTTGGGCGCAGCCCAGCTTTCCCAGCGGTAGTTCGGGTCGAGCACGTAGCTGTATTTCTTGCCCTCCAGCCCGGCTTCCATCGCCTTGCTGTGTTCCAGCGCATCGAGGTATTTGAGGAACAGCAGCCAGGAGCTTTGTTCGGCGTAGTCCAGTTCACTGGCACAGCCAGCTTCTTTCCACAGGACGTTGTCGATATTCTTAAAGGCTTGTTCAAACATGGGCGGTCTGTTGCTATACCGTAGTAAAGTGAAGGCGATAATGTAATTGATAAATTGGAATAGACAAAGTGATAAACATTTTCCGGATTGTCTGTTACGTTGCTAATGGGCGAAGTGATTTAATTGACAACTCCATCCACATAAAACCAGCGTCCATTTTCGCGCACAAAGCGGCTCACTTCGTGCGTACGGTGGGCGCGACCGCCGATTTTGCAACGTGCCACAAATTCAACCAGCGCGTGAGTGTCATCCTGCTGTTCATGGCGCTTTACTTGCAGCCCCAGCCATTTGCTTGCGGCATCATCGGCTAGGGCTAGCTGGGCTGGCCGTGTGGAAGCATGCCAGGTAGTTAGCAAATAATCTTCGCGCAACAGGGTGTAAGCGGTGTAACGTGAACGCATCAGGGCTTCAGAGTCAGGGGGAGGTTCGGCGCCATTTAGGTAGCGCCCACAGCAGGCGTTGAATTTTTTAATAGAGCCACATGGGCAGAGATTATCTTTCATTCGTCATTTCGCCATTAGCTTTTTAGTTGGTTCTCATCCAAAAACACCGGAATTTTCAGGACTGCCCGCTGAGTATTTTGGTCAGTCACTAATCTGGCGAATAGCTTGAGGATGTCGCCGAATCGGTCAAGTGGAACGCCAGATTCTCGTGGGCTTTTTCGTCAATACAATCAGATTTTTTAAGATAAATCAAACTGTAACGTTTCTGGGTGAGGGCTAACCAGCCGGTAAAGCTGCTTTTCTGTAAGGATATTTTTTATAATATATTGATATTAAAATATATCATAGGTGATTTTTAAAAAAAGCCCGTCATGGGCTTTTTATTTATTAACCCCCAAAAATAAAAAATCGTGTCGATATCTGTTTTGTAGGGGTGCGTCTCTGGTTGTGGGTTTATCCGGGTTAAAAAAATTCCTCGCCAGGGGTAAATAGAGTAAAATTAATCCTTTTGAAAATCTTTGTTCAATCAGGCCAAGAATCTCATGCTCGAAATCAATCTCATCGTAAAGCACGTTAAAGATATGCAGGAACGTTCCGACGTTCTGAGGGGGTATCTTTGACTACGAATCCAAAAAAGAACGCCTGACTGAAGTTGAGCGTGAGCTGGAAAATCCAAAAATATGGGACAGCCCATCCCGCGCACAAGAGCTGGGGCGTGAGCGGGTGCAGTTGCATCAGATAGTCGATATGCTGACGGATCTGGGTAATAAGCTCGCAGATTCCCAAACCTTGGTCGAGATGGCGGGTGAAGAGGATGACCAGTCCACAGTTGATGCCGTGGTGGCTGATCTTGATTTGCTGGAAAAAGGCCTCGCCGAGCTTGAATTCCGCCGCATGTTTTCCGGCGAAATGGATAAAAACAACGCTTTTCTTGATGTGCAGTCGGGTTCCGGTGGCACCGAGGCGCAGGACTGGGCGAGCATGTTAATGCGCATGTATTTGCGCTGGGGTGAGCGTCGCGGTTTTGTGACGGAGTTGATTGAGATGTCACCTGGCGAAGTCGCGGGCATCAAAGGTGCGACCATCCGTTTCGAAGGTGAGTATGCCTATGGTTGGCTGCGCACGGAAACGGGTGTGCATCGCCTGGTGCGTAAATCACCGTTTGACTCTGGTAATCGCCGCCATACTTCATTTGCTTCGGTGTTCGTGTCACCGGAGGTTGATGACAGCATTGAAATCGACATCAACCCTGCTGATCTCAGAGTCGATACCTACCGCGCCAGTGGTGCGGGAGGGCAGCACGTCAACCGCACCGAATCGGCGATTCGTATTACCCACCTTCCTTCGGGTATCGTTGTGGCGTGTCAAAGCGACCGATCCCAGCACAAAAACCGCTCCACCGCCATGAAGCAATTACAGTCCAAGCTGTATGATATGGAAATGCAGAAGCGCCGCGCTACTCAACAGGTGCTGGAAGATGGAAAATCGGATATCGGTTGGGGCAGCCAGATTCGCTCTTACGTGCTGGATCAATCGCGTATCAAGGACTTGCGCACCGGCGTTGAAACCGGCAACACCGGCGCGGTGCTGGATGGCGACCTGGATGAGTTTATTGAGGCCAGCTTGAAGAGTGGTTTGTAGAGAATATTGTACATACCAAAATAAATTTAAGAACCCGATATATTGGAATTTATGACAGATCAACTACCCGAACTGCAAGACGAAAATCAGCTTATCGCCCAGCGCCGTGCCAAACTGGCGGCGTTGCGTGAAAAAGGTTTTGCATTCCCTACGGACTTTCGGCGCAACGTCGTCGCCAGCGAGCTGCATGCCAAATACGGTGAAAAGGACAATGAATTTCTTGAGGCGCAGCCGATCCGCGTGCAAGTTGCCGGGCGTATGATGGCCAAACGCATCATGGGCAAAGCCAGTTTTGCGCAATTGTCTGATATGTCAGGCCGTATCCAGGTGTTTTTGCAGCGCGATTCTTTGCCAGAAGGAGTTTACGAAGAATTCAAAACCTGGGATGTCGGCGATATTCTGGGTGTTGATGGTGTGTTATTCAGAACCAAGACCGGTGAGCTGTCCGTGCGGGTTGACGAAGCGCGCTTGCTCACCAAATCGCTGCGGCCTTTGCCGGAAAAATTTCATGGCCTGGCTGACCAGGAAACACGTTACCGGCAGCGTTATCTTGATCTGATCATGAATGATGTTGCGCGTAACACCTTTCGTATGCGCACTGCGATTGTTGATTACATTCGCACATTTCTGAACAAACGCGACTTCCTTGAAGTGGAAACGCCCATGATGCAAGTGATCCCCGGGGGCGCCACAGCCAAGCCGTTTGTGACGTATCATAACGCACTGGATATGCAGTTATTTCTGCGTGTGGCTCCCGAGCTGTATCTGAAGCGTCTGGTGGTTGGTGGTTTTGAAAAAGTGTACGAGATTAACCGCAATTTTCGTAATGAGGGGCTATCGACGCGCCATAATCCAGAATTCACCATGGTGGAATTTTATCAGGCCTATGCTGATTACCATGATCTGATGGATCTGACCGAAGAATTGTTGCGTGGCATGGCGAATGATTTGCTGGGCATGACGATGATTAACTACCAGGGTGAACAATACGATTTTAGTAAACCATTTGCACGCATGACGGTGAAAGAATCCATTCTGCATTTTAATCCTGACATTAAAGCCGCTGATCTTGAAAATCTTGAGGCGGCACGAAACCTGGCGCAGCATCTGAAAATACCGTTGAAAGACAGCTATGGATTAGGTAAGGTGCACATTGAGATTTTCGAGAAAACGGTAGAGCATCGTCTCAAGGATCCCACATTTATTACCGCGTATCCCACTGAGGTTTCACCTCTGGCGCGCCGCAATGATGGTGACCCTTCCATCACTGACCGCTTCGAATTTTTCGTCGGTGGCCGTGAGATTGCCAATGGTTTTTCCGAGCTTAATGATGCGGAAGACCAGGCTGAGCGTTTTCGCAAGCAGGTGCAGGACAAAGACGCCGGTGATGAAGAAGCGATGCATTTTGACGCCGACTATATCTGCGCCCTGGAGCACGGCATGCCACCCACGGCAGGCGAGGGCATCGGTATAGATCGTTTGACGATGCTATTTACCGATTCGCCATCCATCCGCGATGTGTTGCTGTTTCCGCACATGCGGCGGGAAATGTAGGATGCGGTGACCACCGGGAACCGCATCGTTCGTGCTAATTTTTTTGGATTGTCATCCCGAACGAAGTGAGGGATCTTGCTTAAGATTCCGCGCGGTGCTCGGAATGACAGATAGGCTACTTTGCATTCTTCGCTTCCAGCGCATCCCAGCGTGCATACGTGACGGCGAGGGTGCTGGTAATGCCAGTAGCTTCAGTTTGCAATGTCTGCACCTGTGCCGGGTTGCTGCGGTAAAGTTTTGGGTCGGCAAGTAATGCCGCAATTTCTGCCTGGCGCTTTTCGAGTGTTTCAATGCGTACAGGCAGTTCTGCCAGTTCTTTTATTTCCTTGAAAGACAGGCGCGGGCGTTTTGCGGGTTCCGGCTGGGGCGCCAACGGTGTGGTCGGCTGTAACGCGGCTGGTTTTGGTGTGGCGCCGGTGGTCGCCTTGGGCCGGGAACGCAGCCAGTCATCGTAGCCACCCGGATATTCACGCAACTCACCATCCCCTTCAAAGGCAATCACCTGAGTGACCACGTTATCGAGAAATTCACGGTCGTGGCTCACCAGGAACAACGTGCCGGTATATTCTGTTAATAACGCTTCCAGCATTTCCAGTGTTTCAAGGTCAAGGTCATTGGTCGGTTCGTCAAGCACCAGAACGTTGGCCGGTTTGGTGAACAGATGCGCGAGCAGCAGTCGGTTGCGTTCACCGCCGGACAAGCTTTTGACTAGTGCGAAAGCACTTTCAGGCGGAAACAGAAAATCTCCAAGATAACCGATGACGTGTTTTCGTGAGCCGCCAATGTCAACAAAATCTGCACCGGGGCATACCACATCGCGCAAGGTAGATTCAGGATCAAGTTGTTCGCGCAGTTGATCAAAGTACGCCACTTGCAGTTTGGTGCCGAGTTGCACGCTGCCGCTGTCAGGCGCCAGTTCGCCCAAAATAAGCTTCAACAAGGTGGTTTTGCCCGCGCCATTGGGGCCGAGCAAGCCGACCCTGTCGCCGCTCATAATGCGGGTGGAAAAGTTGCGGATAATGGTTTTACCGCCAAAAGATTTACTGACATCTTCCAGCTCGGCGACCAGTTTGCCAGAGCGTTCACCGGTATCGACTTTCAGTGACACATTGCCAATGCGGTCGCGGCGTGCGGCACGTTCACGGCGCAAGTTCTCCAAGCGTAACACGCGGCCTTCATTGCGGGTGCGGCGCGCTTTGACGCCCTGACGTATCCACACTTCTTCCTGGGCGAGAAATTTATCAAACTCGGCGTTGAGGGTGGCTTCCGCTGACAGCAGATCAGCTTTGCGTTGCTGGTAGGTGCGAAAGTTGCCGGGGAAGCTGGTGAGTTTGCCGCGATCCAGCTCAAGAATGCGCGTCGCAATACGGTCGAGAAAGCGCCGGTCATGGCTGATCACCACTATACTGCCACTAAAGTCGCGCAAAAATTCTTCCAGCCATTCAATGGCGCCAAAATCCAGATGGTTCGTGGGTTCATCCAGCAGGAGAATTTCTGGCTGCATCACTAGCGCGCGTGCCAGCGCGACACGTTTGCGCCAGCCACCGGAAAGGGTGCTGATGAGGGAGTCTTCAGGCAGGCTGAGGCGCGTTAACACCTGCTCAACGCGATTTTGTGCTGACCAGCCACCCTGCGCTTCAAGGAGGGTCTGAACGGTTTGCAATTGTTCTAGCAGGATATCGGTGTCGGCCTCATGATGCGCCAGTGCATGGCTGATATGATGGTAGTCGAGCAGTGTTTGACGCACGCTACCCAGACCTTCTGAGACGGCCTCAAATACTGTGAGCTGGGGGTCGAGTGGCGGCTCCTGTGAAACATAGGCGATACGTGCGGCGGTGTCGTGCCAACGCGCGCCGCCATCGAGGGCTGATAACCCCGCAAGGACATGCAGCAGCGTGGATTTTCCGGTGCCGTTACGGCCAATGAGCGCAACTTTTTCACCGGCATCCAGAGAAAAATCTGCGCCATCGAGCAACGGCCAGCGGCCATAAATAAGATGGGCTTTATCGAGTGTAATTAAAGGCATTCGTGGTTCCAATCACCGCGTTCAGGACAATTTTGAAAGATCTCTCACGTTTGTTCGAGACAAGGATTTCTCCCTGCGGTCGAAATGACAGATTATGAGTTCATCAGAGATATCGTAATAACATTATGGTCGTAATGATTGTCGCAGCACATAGGGCAAAATGCCGCCGTGCTGGAAGTATTCCACTTCATTGGCGGTGTCGATGCGTGACAACACCGTAAATTGTTTTGCGGTGCCATCGCTGCCTGTTGCCGACACCTGAAGTTTTTGTGCGGGCGTGAGTGCGGTGAGGCCAATGATGTCGAAGGTTTCGTGGCCGCTAAGCCCCAGGGTTTGCGCGCTTTCACCGGGCAGGAATTGCAGTGGCAAGACTCCCATACCCACCAGATTGGAGCGATGAATACGCTCAAAACTTTCGGCGATTACTGCACGGATGCCGAGGAGCTTGGGGCCCTTGGCGGCCCAGTCACGCGAAGAGCCGGTGCCGTATTCTTTACCGGCGATCGCAATCAGTGCTGTACCTTCTTTTTCATATTGCATAGCAGCGTCATAAATCGACATCTGTTTAGCATCGGGCAAATGCAGCGTGACACCGCCTTCGACACCCGGGACCAATTTATTTTTCAGGCGCACGTTAGCAAAGGTGCCGCGCACCATTACCTCGTGATTGCCGCGCCGCGCGCCGTAAGAATTGAATTCGGTGGGCGCTACACCCAATTCAATTAAATATTTTCCGGCTGGGCTGGTTTTGCCGATGGAGCCAGCAGGGGAGATATGATCGGTGGTTACTGAGTCTCCCAGTAGCGCCAGCACGCGCGCCTGCCGGATATCAGTCAATGCCGCAGGCGCGGCGGTGATGCCATCAAAAAATGGTGGCTCCTTGATATACGTTGAGTCGTTGCGCCACTGGAATAACTGATCTTGTGAAACTTTCAGCCCATTCCATTCGCTGTTGCCGCGAAAAATATCGGCATAGGTGCGTTTGTATTGTGTGGATACTACGTGGCTGCGCGTCAGTTCGGCAATTTCTTCGTTGGTAGGCCAGATGTCTTTCAGGTAAATCATTTCACCATTGGCGTTGATGCCGAGTGGATCAACAGAAAGATCAATGTTGATGTTACCGGCCAGCGCATACGCCACCACCAGTGGCGGTGAGGCCAGATAATTAGCGCGTACCAGCGGATTAACGCGGCCTTCGAAATTACGGTTGCCTGACAACACTGCTGCCACGGCAAGATCACCGTCGGTGACGGCTTGTGAAATATGTTCGGAGAGCGGGCCGCTATTGCCGATGCAAGTCGTACAGCCGTAACCCACCAGGTGAAAACGCAATGCTTCAAGATAGGGCATCAACCCTGACTTTACCAGGTAATCTGTCACCACCCGCGAACCGGGCGCCAGACTGGTTTTCACCCACGGCTTGACTTGCAAGCCACACTGCACGGCATTTTTTGCCAGCAACGCAGCAGCGATCATCACTGAAGGATTAGATGTATTGGTGCAACTGGTAATGGCCGCAATCACTACCGAGCCGTGGCACAGCTTATATGCCAAGCCATCGGGTTGGCGTATCGGCACGCAAGTGCCAAATACATTCAGCAATTCATCGGGATGCGCAGGCGCAAATTCCGGCGCAACCAGCATCGGGTTGCCACCTTCGTTCAGCCACTCATTGAAATCATCTTTATCGAGGCCGGACACTTCATCCTTGTATTGGCTGGCGAGTAATTTACGGAATGAGGCGCGCACTTCGCCGAGTGGCGTGCGGTCTTGTGGCCGCGCCGGTCCGGCCAGGCAGGGCACCACAGAACCCAGGTCAAACACCAATGTCTCAGTATAGGCAGGTTCGGGATGGTCAGGCAAATACCACAAGCCCTGTGCTTTGTAATAAGCCTCAACCAATGGTATCGATTCTTCACGTCCGGTGAGACGCAGATAATCAGTGGTTTGAGTGTCGACCGGAAACAGCCCAAGCGTGGCTCCATATTCCGGCGCCATGTTGGCAATGGTAGCGCGGTCGGCCAGCGTCAAGTGCGCCAGTCTCGGCCCGTAAAATTCCACGAACTTGCCTACCACACCTTTTTTGCGCAGCACTTGGGTAATCGTCAACACCAGGTCAGTGGCGGTCGCGCCCGCGGGCAATTTGCCCACCAATTTGAAGCCGATGACATGCGGAATCAGCATCGAGCTGGGTTGGCCGAGCAAAGCCGCCTCGGCCTCAATACCGCCGACGCCCCAACCCAATACACCCAGGCCGTTAATCATGGTGGTGTGCGAGTCCGTGCCGATTACGGTATCGGGGTAGACCCATGTGCCTTGGTCGCTGGCCGATGTCATGGCAACCGAGGCCAAATATTCCAGGTTGACTTGATGAACGATGCCGTTATCGGGTGGCACCACGCGAAAATTATTAAATGCATTCTGGCCCCAGCGCAAAAATTGATAACGCTCGCTGTTGCGCTGAAATTCATGCGTGGCATTGGCCTGAAACGCCGTCGCGCTGCCGTATTGGTCAACCTGCACAGAATGGTCGATGACCAGGTCGGCGGGCGTAAAGGGATTGATTTTTTTAGGGTCGCCGCCGAGTTTTTGCAGGGCTGCGCGCATGGCTGCCAAGTCCGCGACGGCGGGTACGCCGGTGAAATCCTGCAACAGTACCCGCGCTGGCATAAAAAAGATTTCGCGGTCCGGTTCCGCCGTAGGATTCCACTTCGCCAGTGTCTCAATGTCAGTTTTTTTAACCGCGACACCATCTTCATGGCGCAGCAGGTTTTCCAACAGGATCTTCAACGAAAAAGGCAGGCGGGAAATATCGCCAATGCCTGCTTTGCCCAGCGTTGCCAAAGAATGATAATGATACGTTTTACCGTCTACCGTCAGGGTAGATTGCGTGCCAAAGCTGTTCAGGTTGTTTTTTTGCGTTGTCATGATCATTTTCTCGTATTTAAATTCAAAATCAATGTAAATGAAAACGAAATATTGCCGGAAATCCTGCATATTCCGGAATATGGCAGGGAAAGCGATAGATCTGATGTTTGAACAATTTCCTAAATCATAATTATCGGTAGCTCACAATCTCATTCAAGTGCCGGCGTGAGGTGGGCTCCGGCATTTCGGCGGGGTAGCCTATGCTCAGTAATGCGACGGGTCGTTGATGCGCGGGTATTCCCAGCAATTCTTTTACCGCCGCTTCATCAAACGCACCGACCCAGGTGGATCCCATGCCCGCCGCGACGACGGCAAGCTGTGCGTAAGCGGCGGCGATGGTGGCGTCTTGTATGGCGTACAGTGAGCGGCCGCGTTCGCCGTATTGTTTGGCGGAGGCTTCAGGGTCGGCGCAAAATACCAGGCAGATGGGGGCTTCCGAGAGGAATGTTTGGCCACCGGCGGCTCGGCCCAATCCGTCGCGTTCAGCGGGGGTAGTGACGACGATGATCTGGTAAGCTTGCAGATCACCGGCTGAAGGCGCGGCACAGGCCATTTCGAGAATGGCATGCAGTTTTTCGCGTTCTACGGCGATGTCAGTTTGATATTTGCGTACTGAATGACGGTGACGCACCGTTCCAAAAAAATCCCACATGAGTAGCCCCCGTTAATTTTTAACTTTCAGGTTTCGCACTTCAGCAAGGTATGAGTTTTGTGGGTAATTCAGTTCCAGCACCCGCAGTGCATCATCGGATAAATCATTCATGCCCAGCAATTTGTAGGCCTTGGCCATGATGCCCAACGCATCCGGCGTGGCGGGTGTGGTGGGGTAGTTTTCAAGGGCATATTTAGCGCGATTAGCAGCGGCTACGTAAGCGCGCCGTTTCATGTAGTAAGTGGCCACATGTATTTCATAGCTCCCCAGCGTGTTGTAGAGATATAAAATCCGCTGCGCAGCATCCGGCGCGTATTTACTGTCAGGGAACAATTTGAGCAGTTGCGAGAAATGTTGCAGTGATTCGCGCGCGGCGCGCGGGTCGCGCTCAGAAGCTTCTTGGCCGAGCATGCGTTCCAGGTTGCCAATGCCCCGGTTAAATCCGGCCAGGCCTTTTACATAATATGCGTAATCCACATTGGGATGGCGCGGATAAAGTTTGATGAAATGGTCGGCGGCGGCCACAGCGGAATCCGCTTCGTCATATTTATAGTAGGCATAGGCGATATCGAGTTGCGCTTGTTGCGCATACGGGCCGAAAGGATAGCGCGACACCAGGTCTTCGAGGTCTTTTATGGCTTTTTCGTAATCGCTATTATTGAGCTTTTCTTTGGCACGTTCGTAGAGGCGGCTGGCGGACCAGTTTTTGGTGTCATCACCCTGTTCTTCCAATGAAGCGCATGCGCCCAGGGATAATGTGATGATCAAGACCAGTGATAGATGACGCAGATTCATAAGGTATAAGTTTCTCCTGTGCCTTAGGGTGTGGCCTATCATACTACTGCTTAAGGCTCGTGTGGATGGCTTTAAAGGCGCGTATCCACGGTTTGCCTACGGTTAAGTAGGGTGGGAGTTGGCTGATGGCCTGTTGCGCAGCGTTTTTGGTAGGGTAAGCTCCATAAACCAGCGCGTAGGAGTCAGCGCCGCTGCGAAAATAACCTGCCTTATCTCCCAGTTGATGTTGGGTGATATGTTTTTTTATGAATTTTTCATTGCTGGTGGTAAATATCTGCAAGGTGTAGTGCTCAGGATTTTGAGACATTAGCCAGCTCTTGGTAGATGAGGGGGTTGTTGCCGGCGCAGGAGCTGTTTCTCTTGCAGCAACGGTTTCCACATCAACCGGCGGCTCAGGTGCTTTCGCGGGGGGCAGGGCATTGACCTGGGTTAAGATCGCCAAAGCATCCGCAACGGCGGGCGATGGCTGATAATTCTGCACAATATATTTGGCGCGCGCCGCCGCGCGGGCGTGTTCCCCCTGCGCCAGGGAATGCTTGGCGATATTGACTTCATGCTGCGCCAGGGTATTGCGAATATGCAGCATGCGCTGCGTGGTATCGGCTGCAAATGCGCTGCTGGGGGTATTCCGCAATAATTCGGACAGATATTGAAACGCACGCCGCACCGGTGCTGATGCCTGGGGTGTAGTGGTGGCGGAATCCCCGGCTTCCAGTGCTGGCACGCTGTCATAAAATGCCACCAGGCCGCGATGATAATAGGCGTAATCGACGTGCGGGTGATTAGGGTTTTGGCTGATGAATTTTTCAGCGTTCGCCACGGCTGTTGCGGCTTGCCCACGTTTAATGTTGTCCGCGGCGGTTTCGAGCAGGGCTTGGTGGGCATAATTATTCAAAGGATGGCGGATCGCCAGCGCATTCAGGCTAGCAACGGCAGCAGGATAGTTGCCAGTGAGCAGGGCGGCTTTGGCGTCATTATAAAGCTGGAGATCCGCAGCCGCCGCTTCTTTTATTGTATCTTGCTGTTTTTCCTGGGTTGTTATTGATTTTGAGGGTGCGCAACCGATAGCGCCAAACACCATGAAAGTAAGAAACAGCAAGTTAGTTAAACGCATCGTGATAAAATAGATCTTTTTAGTGCAAAGGGAATTAGATGTGATTTTCGTGCCCCATTATACCACTCATACCGAATGACCAATACAGAACATTTATCTTCACGCGTTCCCGACGCGCTGGCTGGCATGCGCCTCGACCAGGCATTGGCCGAGATGTTTGCCAGCTATTCGCGCGCGCGTCTGCAACAATGGATACGCGGTGGTCAGGTGACGGTGGACGCCCGCCAGTGGCGCGCCAAGGATAAAGTGCTGGGCGGCGAACAGATTGAGCTTACCGCCACGCTGGCAGAGGAGGTGACCTCGTTGCCCCAAGCCATACCGCTGCCCATCGTATATGAAGACGAACATTTGCTGGTTATCAACAAACCTGCTGGACTGGTGGTGCATCCGGCAGCGGGTAACCATGACGGCACAATGCTCAATGCGCTGCTGCACTACGCCCCGGAGCTGGTGCATGTGCCGCGCGCCGGCATTGTGCATCGCATCGACAAAGAAACCAGCGGTCTGCTGGTGGTGGCGCGCACGCTCACCGCGCAGGCCGATTTGGTGCAACAACTCCAGGAACGCAGCATTGAACGCGAATACGAAGCGGTAGCGATGGGTGTGATGACCTCAGGCGGCAGCGTTGACGCGCCGATTGGCCGCCATGCCGTAGACCGCAAGCGCATGGCCGTGACACGCAGCGGCAAACCGGCGGTGAGCCATTACCGCGTGGCTGAACGCTTCCGCATCCACACCCATATTAAAGTACATCTGGAAACCGGCCGCACCCATCAAATTCGCGTGCACATGGCTTATATTCACCACCCGTTGCTGGGTGACCCGGTGTACGGTGGCCGCTTGCGCATCCCGCCGGGTAGCAGTGAGTCACTGATGGCCACGCTGCGCACTTTCAAACGCCAGGCGTTGCATGCTGCACGGCTGGGGTTGCAGCATCCTGAAAGCGGCGAGCCGATGGAATGGCACGCGCCGTTACCCGATGACATGACTATGCTGATTCAAGCGCTGCACGACGACCGGGTTACCCATGAATAATAGTACGGGTGACTGGATCATTCCCGACTGGCCCGCGCCTGCCAATGTGCAGGCTTATACCACCACCCGCCTCGGTGGTGTGAGCCGGGCTCCCTACGCCGGTTTCAACCTGGGCGATCATGTAAGCGATATTGTGGATGACGTTACCGTTAATCGTGCGCAATTGAAGCGTCGCCTGAACCTGCCTGCCGCGCCGGTATGGCTGAATCAAGTGCATGGCACCCAGATTGTGAATGCCGCCGAAGTGGCGGCAGGTTGCACCGCTGATGGCAGTTACACCACCCAGGCAGGTGTAGTGTGCGCCGTGTTGACGGCAGATTGCCTGCCCGTGTTGTTATGTAACCGCGAAGGCAGTAAAGTTGCCGCCGCGCATGCTGGCTGGCGCGGTTTGGCCAATGGCGTGATAGAAACGACACTGGCCGCGCTAGACTCACCCCCGGAAAATCTCATGGCGTGGCTAGGCCCCGCCATCGGCCCGCAAGCCTTTGAAGTAGGCGCAGAAGTGCGGGAGATATTCATGGCGCACCACCCGCAGGCAGTAGATGCCTTTAAACCCACCGTGCAAGGATGCACGAGTGCCGCGGGCGCAGGATGCGCAGGAGCGACCGCACCCAGCGGGCGTTGGCTTGCCGATATCTACCTGCTCGCCCGGCAACGCTTGGCGCGTCAGGGCGTTACCGCAGTGTACGGTGGCGGCGAATGCACCTACACCGACGCGCAACGCTTTTACTCTTTTCGGCGTGACCGCATTACGGGCAGAATGGCGAGCTTAATTTGGCTGGTGAAGTAAAGGTTAGGCTGGCTGGGAGTGGAATGGCCGACGCGGTGATACGGCACACTGCTTCTTAGTGCTTCTTGGCCCGCGCCGGTTAAAACGGTGTTATGCATTTAATAACCGCTTTCCTCGGTCATTCTCAATGCAATTTATGTAAAGGCAAAGATGCAAAATAGTGATAACTCTCAATTGAAGCTCGCGGGGTTGCAGTGAATGAGGCGTGAGGGCAGCGAACGTAGGCGTCCTTCACCCATGCCAATCACCCTCGACCACCTGCGTCGCTACGCCGTCGCCCGCACCCTCTTCACCCCGACCACGCTGCCGCGGGCGATTCGGAAGCTCGGTTTTGTGCAGGCCGACCCGATTCGTGCCCCGGCGCGAGCGCAGGACCTCACGCTGCGCCACCGCGTCAAAGGTTATGCGGCGGGAGACCTGGAGCGGCGCTACGCCACACTCGGCATCGAAGAAGACTACTTCGTCATCTACGGCTTCCTGCCGCGTGAGCACCACGCGTTGATGCACCCACGCACACCACGCACGGTGTGGACACCGGCACTCTGGAAGCAGGCGCAGGCGGTGCTCGCGTTCGTCACCGAACGTGGTGCGGTGCACCCGCGCCAGGTCGACGTGCATTTCGCACACGGTAAGGTCACAAACTGGTTCGGCGGTTCGACGAACGCGAGCACGCAGCTACTCGACGGGCTGCATTACCGTGGCCTGCTGCGCATCGCGAGGCGCGAGGGCGGCACACGGATTTATGCCGCACGCGAGAGCGACACTACGCCAGTGGACGCCGCCACCGCGAGCGCGCGCATGGATGCGCTGGTGGATTTGGTGGTGGCCAAGTACGCACCACTCCCCGGAGCGAGCCTGGGACAGCTGGTCAGCTACCTGCGT
>JAGVME010000153.1 GCA_020053945.1 Gammaproteobacteria bacterium | reverse complement strand
GTGGAATGTCGATGGGATCGTTTTGTAAATCACCATCCAGCATGGCGATGATGTCGCCGCGTGCGGTATCAATGCCTGCCTGCATCGCCGCAGTCTGGCCGAAGTTGCGCTGCAAATTCACCACCCGCACATGCGCGCCGTAGTGTTGTTGGATGCGCTTCATCTGGTGTTCGGTATTGTCGGCGCTACCGTCATTAACGAGAATCAGCTCCCATGGATAGGCATAGTCCGTAAGCACTTCATGCACACGCGCCGCCATGGGAGCAACACTCAACTCTTCGTTGTACATCGGGATCACAATTGAAAGCCGATGTGTGGAAGGCGGGCGGCCGGAAAACTGCTCCTGCGTTTCCGGCACTTCCACCATCCCTGGTGGTCGGCTGGAAAATTGCTCCTGGCTGCTCATGTGCATCCCTGCACTCGCAGCACTGGGGCTTCCTGCCCGGCGCGTTTCCGAGATTTCCAGTGTGCGGGAAAGCGCAGGATCGGTCGTCATCCCCTGGGGCTCCATAGCGGCCGGACGGTCGGTGGTGGGTTCAATAGCGATCATGGTTAAGGCTTTATCGTCCGTAAAATGGTCTGAGCTTGGATGCGTTGCATGAAGCCAAGGTATTTTAACCCAATCCAGGCGCCAAGAAAGCCCAATAGGGTGCCAATCGTAGCGCCAGCGAGCACTTGCGATGGATAATGTTTGCCTAGATAGATGCGCGAAATCCCCACCAGTAAGGCTAAAGTGAACAGGCTTGCCGACCAGGCCCATGAACGCATCATCCAACTTAAGAACATGGCGGTGGCGAAAAAATTGAGCGCATGGTTTGAGGGCATGCCATTCGGGGCGCTGCCGCACGGAGTATTGGGGGGCGAGCCGATCTGGCGCACCAGCTCAGGTTGCGCGGAGCACGGGCGTAGTTGATCTGTGCTGTGCTTGATGATATTGCCCAGCCCATCACCTACGCCGATCATGAGCACCAGCACCAACCATAGCTTGGCGCCGTCGTGCTTGAAACGCCAGCTGTAAAATATCAGAAATAATCCCAGCAAAGGAAAACTGAAGCTGGCGCGCTGTGAGATCCAATGGAAGAAGGCATCCAATGCGGGGTGTGCCCAGTCCTGGTTAATCCACAGCAGGAGTGTTTCATCCATGCGCTTTTTCCTCGCGCGGTGACCGGCCCAGTAACAAGCTGACTGCGCCACCGATCAAGGTCGATGCCAGCAGGAACAGGTGCAGGTTGACAGCCGCAGGCAGCGCATTTTGTGGCGTGATGCCATATGGCAGCAGCCCGGCAATCACTCCCGCTTCATACGTGCCCATGCCTGCCACGCCGTGTATTGGCAACACGCTCGTGAGGTCGCCTCCAATCACTCCCATCAGCGCGGCGGTGGGCGCAATATCAATAAATAACAGTAGCACCCAAGCGAAGACCGCCAGCTTGACTGCCCAGGTGATCACTGTCCACGCCCAGGCGCGCCAGAAGTCGCTACGGCTCTGAGGCAGGCTGCTGAGGGTTTTTTGCAACAATGAGCGCAGCTTGCCTGGAGCGGTTTCCCCCCCCAAGGCACGTTGCCACTGGCCTTGCCCCCAAAACAACAGTAAAGGCAAAAGCATCCAGATTAGCAGCAGGATACTACCCGCAATCACACCAGGCACGGCATCTCCTGCTATGCCTAGCCCTGCGAGCAGGGCGCATGCACCTAAAGTATGCAAATCCAGGAGGCGGAACCACAATAGAGCAGGGATAGATCGCGTCATAGGTACGGCATAGTACCGTTTCATTAACAACGGAAAACTGATTTCACCCGTGCGCATGGGCAGAAGATTATTGAGCAAATTATGTTGCAACGTTATCTTAAAACATAATCTAAAGCCTCTCTGTGTTCCACGTGATGCCCTATCTCCTACTTCCCTGGCATCGTGCGTTTCCGGCAGGATGCCGGAAGCAACCGCCGTCCGTGGCGGTCGAAAATAGTCGTATAAGCGCATGGCGCGTGTCCAATAACTGACGAACGCCAATCCCACGGCGGCGAATACTTGACCGGCCGGCAAGGTTTTCCACGGAGCCAGCAAGCGTGCCCAGCCCCAGTAGTGTTCCACAAACCCTATAAAGCCCAAAAAAAGGGCAATGCCCACGAGTTTTTTTAGCGCGGTACCCGACACAAAATTACCGATTATAAAAGGATTTATTTTCACCATAATCCAGTATACCGCGATCTTTAGGGAAAGTGCGCAAACCGGCATGGCATGATTTATGCTCCACTTTTTATCAGGAGCTTAAAGGTAAATGTGGATGTTGAACGCATAATTTCGCTGAAAACATCCTGAAAATCGCCAAAACAGATTTGGTTTCACGATGAATAGCCGATAAGTCACTAGGGGCAGTAATTTTATCAACCGTCTGAGTAATTTATATTGGGGATAGTGTCATGAATGAATTTCTTGTTGAAGTGGTAGTAATTTCGTTTACGCTGGGCGGCATCGTCGGTGGACTAGTGGCGTTAAGCCTTAACACCAAAAAGAAAAGCGCGGCTGAAATTGCAGAAGAAAAACCACAGGATATTTTGCATCCTTAATCCGCTTTGGATTGATCGGTAGCCAAGTATTGTAGTTTGACGCGCCGGTATGCCTGCGTTTGAACCACAAACCCGCCATGAGTGCCTGAAAGTTTTATCAGGCCACCATGCAACCATACCCTAATTGGCATGGTTATCAGCGGCAGGAGCCACATCTTGTTTCCATGGCCGAATAACCGACGCGATTGTTTAAAGTAGCCAGAACGTGCGGACACAGAAAGCCATATTAGATATGGATATGGATCCGGAGAACGATGGATTGCAGATGATGGTAAACCCTATTGCTTCTCTGGCGTATCTGGATGTTGGTTGGTGCTAGGATTGTTGGGATCCCGCTGGGGATCTACAGGGACTCTTTTAGGTTCTTTGTTGTCAAGTTTTTGCGCTTCTTCACTGAAATCCTGGGGTCCACGAACACTATTTGATGATGCATCAATCTTCTGTTCATGATTTTCCTTGGTTTCACATCCCACAATTCCGAGGGTAGCTATCAGTGAAACCCCCACTAAAAGTAATTTTGGTGTGTTCATTTTGGTTCTCCGTATCCAGTAAAAACTCCCTAAACATCAATAAGCATTAAAACTTTAATGCTCGCGATATAAATTACTGTGCAATGCCGTCCAGGTCTGTGCGTTATCACACAGAAATAGGGAATTGGTAAACCAGCTTGTATCGACGCTTTTCGAGGATGCATGGAATCATGCGGGCATTGCAAATACGGCGAGGGCGTGTGAAGAAAGATGCGCGGAAAAACAATATTTAAATGCAAAGGTGCAATGATAATTTTTGGGTGGGGGTGTCCACTAATCCACTTCACGCGTTTTAGAGGACGTTAAAGCGACAGTCTCAAACATTAAACCTGAAATGCATGACATCGCCGTCCTGTACGATATATTCCTTGCCTTCCAGCCGCCATTTGCCAGCTTCCTTGGCGCCTGCTTCGCCTTTGTAGGCGATAAAATCGTTATACGCGATGACTTCGGCGCGGATGAAGCCTTTTTCGAAATCAGTGTGGATCACTCCCGCACCCTGCGGCGCGGTGGCGCCCACGGCGACTGTCCAGGCGCGTACTTCCTTGACGCCCGCAGTGAAGTAGGTTTGCAATCCCAGCAACTCATAGCCAGCGCGGATCACGCGGTTCAGGCCGGGTTCGTCGAGACCCAGGTCGGCAAGAAACTCGCCTTTTTCGGCGTCGGGTAACTCGCCAATCTCGGCTTCGATGGCGGCACACACTGGCACCACCACCGCACCTTCCCGTGCGGCCAGGGCGCGCACCTGATCCAGATAAGGGTTATTTTCAAAACCATCTTCAGCGACATTGGCGATGTACATGGTGGGCTTGACGGTAAGCAGATGCAGGTCGCGCAGCAAACGCTGCTGATCCGCGTCCAGCCGCAGAGAGCGCACCGGCTCACCCTGGTTGAGGCACGCCAGCGCCTGCTCCATCACGGCCTTTTGCGCCACCGCTTCCTTGTCGCCGCCCTTGGCGGCCTTGCCGACACGCAGCAGCGCCTTTTCTACGGTGTCCATATCTGCCAACGCCAATTCGGTGTTGATCACTTCAATATCGCTGCACGGATCAATCTTGCCTGCTACATGCACTACGTCGTCGTTTTTAAAACACCGCACCACATGGGCGATGGCGTGCGTCTCGCGGATGTTGGCGAGAAATTTATTGCCCAGCCCTTCACCCTTCGAGGCGCCTGCGACCAACCCGGCGATGTCGACGAACTCCATGGTGGTGGGCAGCACCCGCTGCGGTTTGACGATGGCCGCCAACGCATCGAGACGCGCATCCGGCATCGGCACCACGCCGACGTTGGGCTCGATAGTGCAGAACGGATAATTTTCCGCTGCAATACCGGCGCGTGTCAGCGCGTTAAAGAGTGTCGATTTGCCGACATTAGGCAAGCCGACGATGCCGCATTTGAATCCCATGTTTTAACAAAACCCTGATGTGTTGTCATTTCGCCGCTCCTGCGCATCCCGGCAACTGCTCCTGCGTTGCTCTACCTTCCGCCATCCGTGGCGGTCGCCTGCGCCTGCGGCATTCGTGCATCCATGCACATCGAACGGAGTGAGAAATCCTCCGCGAAAGAATTTTAAAACCAGGATTGCCCGGCAACCGCTCCCTGCGTTGCTCTACCTCCTGCATCCATGCAGTCGTCCCGTTGGTCGAAATGACATTACGGGATTAATCCGAGCTTCCTTAACTACGAATATGCCAACGCCTACATCGGCGGCTGACTATGCAGACTGTGCATCGCACGCTGCATTTCGCCATTCACAACATCCGGCATCACCAGCAACGCCGCATCCATCGCCGCCTCAATCTGCTGACGGTCGGTCAGCGAGGGGCGCTGTAATACATAATCTACAACGGCATCCCTGTCGCCCGGGTGGCCGATGCCGATGCGCAAGCGCATAAAATTGGCGCTCAACTGGGCGATGATGTCACGCAGGCCATTATGGCCACCGTGGCCGCCGCCCTGCTTGAGCCGCGCTACGCCCGGCGGCAAATCCAGCTCGTCATGAACGACCAGGATGCTCTCAACCGGAATTTTATAAAACCCGGCCAGCGCGGCGACCGCGATACCACTGCGATTCATAAAGGTGATAGGTTTCAGCAGCCAGCATTCACGGCTGGAATCACGCATGGCGAGAGAAATCCTGCACACCTGTGCCTGAAGTTTCGCCTCAACCCGAAACACGCCACCATTGCGCTGCGCTAACGCATCTGCACACCAGAAACCGGCATTGTGCCGCGTTTGCTCGTAATTGCCGCCGGGATTACCCAGACCCACAATCAGCTCAATCGGCGGCGACAACGTGGGTTATTCCGATAATTATTTCTTGGCCTCAGGTGCTGACGCAGCTTCTGCACCATGCTCCACTTCAGTGACAGGCGCGACCGGCGCGGCTGCCGACTCTTCTATCGCCGCACGTGGCAGATGGATAGAAGCTACTGGCTGATCGTCATCATGCAATAAGGCAGTCAACTGAACGCCAGCGGGCACTTTGAGATCAGACAAATGCACGGCATGACCCAGCTCAAGACGGGACAGGTCAACCTCTATATACTCTGGCAGATCTTTTGGCAAACACACGATTTCAACGTCGATCAACATGTGCGACACAATGCCGCCACTCTTCTTCACGCCGGGAGCGGTGTCCGCATGGGTAAAGTGCAGCGGTACATGCATGCGCAGTTTTTCGGTTTCGCTGATGCGCTGAAAATCCATATGCATCACACGTGGCTTGCTGGGGTGTCTTTGCAGATCTTTCAGTACGGCGCGTTCAGACTGGCCATTCACCGTCAGCGTTAAAATATGCGAATAGAAACTTTCGTGCTCCAGACGCTTCACGACATCATCATGATTCAACAGCAGGTAGGTGGGCTCTTTGTGGGCGCCGTATAATACCGCGGGCACTTTGTTGGTGTGACGCAGGCGGCGGCTCGCACCTTTCCCCAGGTCACTCCGCACGTCGGCGGCTAATTCAAAACTTACGCTCATAACACTCTCCAATTAAACATAAAAACGCCCCCCGCGACCAAGGGGGATAATACAATCCTCAAGCAACCACTTGGGAATCGAAACTTAAAGACGGTCTCCCCAACCCTCTCCCGCTTGCGGGAGAGGGTGAGTTAGGTGTTAATCCATATACAACGAACTGACAGACTCTTCGTTACTGATGCGGCGCATGGTTTCCGCCAACATGGTAGCCACGCTAAGCTGACGAATCCGCGCACTGGCGCGCGCTGCGGGACTCAATGGAATGGTGTCGGTCACCACCATCTCATCCAGCACCGACGCTTCAATATTTGCCACGGCCTTGCCCGATAATACCGGGTGGGTGCAATACGCCACTACTTTGGCGGCGCCATGTTCTTTCAGCGCCTGCGCGGCATGGCACAAGGTGCCCGCCGTATCCACCAAGTCATCCACCAAAATACAGGTGCGGCCAGTGACTTCGCCGATGATGTGCATCACCTTGGCTTCATTGGGACGCGGACGGCGCTTGTCGATAATCGCCAACTCCGCATCCATGTGTTTGGCAAAGGCGCGTGCGCGCACTACACCGCCCACGTCGGGCGAGACCACGATCAGGTTGGGATATTCCTTGCGCCAGATGTCGCCCAATAAAATCGGCGAGGCGTAGACGTTATCTACCGGCAGGTCAAAAAAACCCTGAATTTGGTCAGCATGCAAATCAATCGTCAACACACGGTCTACGCCAACGCTGCTGATCATGTTCGCCACTACTTTGGCGGTGATGGGCACGCGCGCCGAACGTGGGCGGCGATCCTGGCGCGAATAACCAAAGTATGGTATTACGGCCGTCACGCGGTACGCTGACGAACGGCGCAGGGCGTCGGCCATGACCATCAATTCCATGATGTTGTCGTTGGTGGGCGCGCAGGTGGGCTGCACAATGAATACGTCTTTGCCGCGCACGTGATCCATGATTTCGACCATGATCTCATCGTCGCTGAAGCGCCCTACCACAGCCTTGCCCAATGACATATTCAAATGGGCGACAATATCTTCCGCCAAACGCGGATTGGCGGTGCCGGTAAAGACCATCATCCTGCTATCGGGCACGGTACGAGCCTCGTTTTTTATCAAACTAAATATGGCTGGGGTGCCAGGATTCGAACCTGGGAATGCTGGGATCAAAACCCAGTGCCTTACCGCTTGGCGATGCC
>JAGVME010000037.1 GCA_020053945.1 Gammaproteobacteria bacterium | reverse complement strand
GGTGTAGCGTGACTGCACAACACCGGTATCACCAATATCTATGCCGCTGAGACGGCCGGTTGCATAACCGTCCTGCGTCAAGGCATTAACACTGAATGGACTACCGAATTGCGACACGGCAGCGTAGTCAACATCGAATGACAAATTCGCCGCGCCGGTCAGAGGATCAACAGGGTTATAATCAACCGCCAAGGTACCGCCCACTGAAGGGGTGACGGAGGTGATAACGCCAGCATTGGAGAAATTCATCAGCGCCGGTTGCCCCGCCACATTTCCCGCAGGAATAACCTCAACAGGCGTACCCGCGTTGTTGGTAAGCCACAGATAGGTTTCCCATTCATTGGAGTTCGTGTTTTTGCGGTAATACATGGTGCCCAACACCGGATTCCCTAAGGAATCAAAGACTGTTAATGCAGTTGAATTGTTATAACTGGTAGGGTCGGTTCTATCAAACACCGGCAGCCCTGGATAAGGCGCAGAAGGCGTGGCGTTGGCATTCAGATTAGCCGCGACATTAATATCTGTTGTCGCCTGCGGCGCAATATCCGCCGTACTGAGCTGTAAATCACCGCGTGCGCCGGTGATGTTACCCGCCAGATCGGCGAGGTACGCGGTGAGCCGCTGATTCTCGCTATTAACAATAAAGCCCCCCCTGTCTACCTGAAAAGCACCCGCACGGGTGTACGCGGGAACGCCACCATCACTTAATATAAAGAAGCCCTGACCATTCACTGCAAGATCAAGATTATTATTAGTAAAACCAATGTTACCCTGGGTAAACTGTTGCGCCACAGCGCTCACACGCACACCACTACCAATCGCATTCTGCGCAATACCCAGACTACTGGTCGCATACACATCGCCAAATTCGACGCGTGATTTTTTAAATCCGGTGGTGGCGGCATTCGCAACATTATTCCCAATCGCCTGCAACTCTGCTGCAGCTGCGTTAATACCACTTAAAGCTATGCTGAACGACATGGTTATGCTCCTCTTGAAAAATTAAAATCACATGATTTGACGAACTTTCGACATTTCCAAAGAACCCAGGCCGGCAAGATTGAGTGTTGATTCCTGGCCACCTCGCCCTAACGTAACGCTTTCAACCCGTGCAGCCACCAAGGTATCAACCGCCTGCACTTTTCCCTCAAGCATCGCGTTAGCCACTATTTTGTATCTGCCTGCCGGCGCCAACTCACCTGCATCTGTCTTGCCATCCCACTGAAAACTGGCTAATCCACTGGCCTGTGGCCCCATGTTCATCAGCCTGACTACTTTCCCGGATTGATCCGTTATGGCCAGTGACACGTCTGATGTGCTGGCCGGCAAATCAACGGCACCCGACACCGCTTGCCCCGACGACAACACCGCCGCGTTACCTGGCACCAGTGCGGATCGCCCGACCAATGCCGAAGCTTGCAATGCCTGATTGGACTGCATAACGCCCGCCAATTGATTGAACGACGCCTGTAACTCCTGAAGCCCAGTCACCGAACTGAATTGCGCCATCTGGCCGAGGAAATTTCCATTATCCATCGGCTTCATCGGATCCTGATTTTTAAGCTGCGCCACCATCAACTTCAAAAAATCTTTCTGACCCAGCTTGTCCTTTGCAGACTCTGCCGCCTGAGCAGTGCCTGCATTCGAGATGCCCAATTTAGACAGAATGCTTGCATCAATATTATTCGACATATTCTTTCTCCATTACCCATCCGTTACTGCCCGATTCTCAACGCTGCCAACAACAGTTGTTTTGCCGTATTCAATATTTCAACATTATTTTGATAAGAACGTGAAGCCGAAATCATGTTGGCCATCTGCTCCACCACATTCACATTCGGTAAATAGATATAACCTTTTTCATCTGCGAGGGGATGACTGGGTTCATAACGCATCTGCGGCTGTGCATTACTTTCAATGACACCCAGCACTTGCACGCGCGCGGCCGTGCCGCTACCGGTTTCACTCTCCAACAATGCGGCAAACACGGGTTCGCGCGGCCGATACACACCCTTCGCGTTACCGCTCACACTCTCGGCGTTGGCCAGGTTGCTGGCGGTAAGATTGAGGCGCAACGATTGCGCGCTCATGCCTGAACCCGCTATATCAAATATGTTGAATGACGACATGAATTAATCTCCTCTGATAGCGCCTATCAGGCCTTTAATGCGGCCGTTAAGGAATGTGAGTGCGGCCTGATACTGGATCGCGTTACGGGTGAATTCAGCCTTCTCCACTTCGGTATTGACGGTATTACCGTCCAGCGAGGATTGGTTCGGCACGCGGTACTTCACCAAACCCATCGCCTCCATGTCAGAGTCGATGCCGATATGCCCCACCTGGGTACGCTTCAAGCCACCCGCCCCCGCCTGAGACGCCATACCCTGATTCGACTGAAGCGCCGACTGAAGTGCGGCCTTGAAATCAATGTCACGGGCTTTGTAATTGGGTGTGTCTGCATTGGCTAGGTTCGCGGCCAGCATTTCTGCGCGACGGGCGTGCAAGGCCAGCGCCTGGGGGAAGATTCCGAGGGCTGAGTCAATGTTGAATGGCATGGGTACATCCTTCTTGTGATCTGTGTGTGACCAAGAAAATGCATCATTCATGCCATAAACATAAAATATATTAAAAACATGTATTTATTATAATCATGGGATGGCAAACCCAAGTCACCCGGCAAACAGTTACCGCAAGGCGGCAAGTATTAGCCGAATAAAAGCGTATTGACGGGGTGCGAGTGGGTGGAGTCCACCGCCTGAGGGGGCAGGGACAGACTGTAAGGCAATGAACCCACCGCCGCTTTCTGAATTAAGCGTGCCCGCGCCCCTTATTCGGGGTAAAATAATGATTCCCACTCCATTGTGAAGCCCCACCCATGCCACACGCATCTTCCAATGCAATGAAATCCTACATCGGACGCATCGCCACCGGCCCTGAACTTAGCAAAAATCTGAGCCTGGAAGAAGCGCGTGACGGCATGCGGCTGATCCTGGAAGACCGTGTTGATCCAGTGCAAGCAGCAATTTTCCTGATTGCATTACGCATGAAGCGCGAAACCGATGATGAAAATCGTGGCGTACTGGAAACATTACGCGCCGCTACAGACGCCGCGGTGGCCGACGTGGATGATTTAGTGGACATTGCCGACCCTTATAATGGGTTTGAACGCCACTTGCCACCCTCGCCTTTTCTCCCTGCCGTGCTGGCCGCATGCGGCATGCCCGCGGTATCGCACGGCCTCGCCGCGGTGGGTCCCAAGTATGGCGTAACCCATCGGCAAGTTCTCGCCGCCGCCGGTGCGCAAATAGATTTAACCCCCGCGCAAGCGGCGGCGCGCATTGCCGATCCGGCGATTGGTTGGGCCTATGTTGACCAAAGCGCTTCCTGTCCCGCCCTGCACCGTCTGGTGCCCCTGCGCGGGCTGATTGTAAAACGCCCATGCCTGTCCACCCTGGAAAAAATCACTGGCCCTGTGCGCGCCCGTGGCCAGACGCACCTTGTCATTGGCTACGTGCATAAAGCCTATCAACCCCTGCTTGCCACGCTGGCGCGTCACGCCGGGTATGCATCGGCGACGGTGATACGCGGCATTGAAGGCGGCATTACCCCGGCATTGCGCAGCGCTACCCTATGTTCAGGATACCATAGCGATGGCACAGACTTTTCAGTCACACTGGAACCCGGCACAGTGGGTATCACCTCAGATCAACGCAGCGTGCCCTTACCCGCTGAGCTTGCGCAAAAGATGAAAGACCCGACCCCCACCACATTGGCCGAACTGGCCCAGGCGACTGCCCATGCCGGGCTGGCGGCGCTGCACAGTGTCGAACCTACGGCACAGCACAACGCGCGGGGACTAACCTATGATAGCTTGGTCTACGCCGCAGCCATGATCCTGTGGAACCACGGCCGATTTACTACACTGTCCGACGCGGCCGCCTATGTCCGTAAAGTGCTCGACTCCGGTGAAGCGCTTGCCCGGTTTCGCGACTGAAGTTTTTTAGGTTGAAGGGAACGCATAACCAATACCCGCCGTCCCTGCCATCTTTCTCCCGCACACCATTTCCCTTCTTCGCCGCCCGCCATAGGAATTCGACTTAACATTGGGTAGGGGATGCCGCTATACCATTGCATATAAACTTAGAGACGGTGAATAAATATGGCCCAAGTGCTTTCCAACCGGGAACAGCTTTCATGGATAGTGGAACTCTTCCGTTTGGGCGCGCATTTGATACAGAACGACCTGACCCAGGTACGCACCCAGATTTTCGAGCATACCGTCCGCGGATTCGGCGCAAGCAGCGGAACACTGGCCCTGATTAATGAAGATAAAACCAGCCTCGTGATCATCGCGGGCATCCATCTGCCGGAACATGTCATAGGAAAAATCGTGCCTTTTGGCAAGGGCGTGATGGGTTGGGTGGCACAGCAGGGGGAACCCGTGCTGCTGAACGGGGATATTTCCAAAGATCCGCGGTTTGCGCGGTTAGCGGAATCCCGTGAAGGTGAGCAACGGCGGCCTTCGTCCGCGATTTGCTGGCCGTTGCGCATCGAAGGCCAAGTTGTGGGTGCCATGAGCCTCAACAGGAGCACGGTCGAACCACCCTTTACCGAGCAAGATATCGCGGAAGGCGCGCCTATCATCAGTCTCATGACTTTGGTCATCGAAAATACCCGGTTGCAGGTCCATCGGCAACAACAAATAGATGAATTGGGCCGGCTCAACACTGAACTCAAAAACATTAACCGGCGCTTCGAAGAGGCGCAAAATCAATTGCTGCAATCCGAGAAAATGGCCTCCATTGGCCAATTGGCCGCTGGCGTGGCGCACGAAATCAACAATCCCATTGGGTTCGTTAATTCTAATTTAACGGTACTCCAGACCTATATCCACAACCTGATGCGCGTGATGGAGAGTTATGCGCAAACTGAATCCCTGCTGCCCGTAGAAAGCGAAGCGTACACCCACCTTTGCCAGGTCAAGCAGGAAATAGATGTCAACTTCCTGTGGAAAGACATTAACGATCTTTTGACTGAATCACAGGAAGGGGTCATGCGGGTTCGCAAAATCGTACAGGATCTCAAAGAATTTTCGCATGTGGACCACACGGAATGGCAGAAAACAGATTTGCATCGGGGTCTTGACAGCACCCTCAACATCGTCCGCAACGAGATCAGGTACAAAGCAGAGATCGTAAAACAATATGGCGAACTGCCACAGGTAGAATGCCTATCTTCCCAAATAAACCAGGTGTTCATGAATTTGCTGGTGAACGCGGCGCAGGCCATTGAAGAACGTGGCGTCATTACCTTGCGCACCGGCACCACGGGC
>JAGVME010000107.1 GCA_020053945.1 Gammaproteobacteria bacterium | reverse complement strand
CTTCGCCTTGCGCTCCAAGCTCTACATCAAAGCCATCAAGCTGGCCTATGATGAGCTGCTGAGTATGCGGGCGGCTGCGTAACATCAGTTTTTAATATAATTCAATTGCTTGCTGATCCCATTTATTCCTTGCCACTCTCTTCGCCAAACAGTTCTTTTTGAAACCCGAAGTCGCGCATATCTTTAATGCGCATGGGATACAAAATACCATCGAGGTGGTCGCATTCGTGTTGCACCACCCGGGCGTGAAAGCCGTGGACTTCGCGTTGAAAGTGCGCGCCGTGCTGGTCAAACCCGGAATAACGTAAATGGGTATGACGCGGCACCCGGCCGCGTAAGCCGGGCACGCTCAGGCAACCTTCCCAGCCATCTTCCATGATGTCACCTAATGGTTCTAGCACCGGGTTAATCAAGATAGTAGTGGGCACCGGTTCCATGTCAGGGTAACGTGGGTTTTTGTCGATACCGAAAACCACCACGCGTTTGCTGACGCCAATTTGCGGCGCGGCCAAGCCAGCGCCGTTTAAGGCGGCCATGGTGTCAAACATATCGTCAAGCAGTGCCTGTAATTCCGGGTCGTGAAAGTCGCTGACAGGTTCTGCAACGCGCCATAACAGGGGGGCGCCCATGCGTAATACTTCGCGGATTGCCATAATGATTCTTGCCGACTCCCTCTCCCTGACCCTCTCCCCATAAGTGGGGAGAGGGAATCAGTTTCCTCAAACTCCTGAAACAAGAAAGGCAGGGTTGCCCCCGCCTTTCTGTTTGCTGACTTGCTAACCCACAGTTATTTTACGCGCGGATCAAGTGAACCTTTGACGTAGCGTTTGACCATGTCTTCCAGGTTGATCGGCTTGATCTTGGAAGCATTGCCTGCGGTGCCGAAGGCTTCATAACGGATTTTGCAGATCTCCTGCATGGCCTTGGTGGACGCCTTGAAGAATTTGCGCGGGTCAAATTCCTTGGGATTGTCGCCCATGGCTTTGCGCATAGCGCCGGTGGCGGACAGGCGTAAATCGGTGTCGATGTTGACCTTGCGCACACCGTGCTTGATGCCTTCCTGGATTTCTGACAATGGCACGCCGTAGGTTTCGCCGATATCACCGCCGTATTGGTGAATGATCTTCAGCCATTCCTGGGGCACGGAAGATGAACCGTGCATGACCAGGTGGGTATCAGGAATGCGCGCATGAATTTCCTTGATGCGGCCAATCGCAAGAATGTCGCCGGTAGGTGGACGCGTAAACTTGTATGCACCGTGGCTGGTGCCGATGGCGATGGCCAGTGCATCCACTTTGGTAGCCTTAACAAACTGCGCCGCTTCTTCGGGGTCGGTAAGCAGCATGGAATGATCCATTTTGCCTTCGGCGCCGCTACCATCTTCTTCACCCGCCATACCGGTTTCCAGGGAACCCAGACAACCCAGTTCGCCTTCTACGGACACGCCGCAAGCATGGGCAATTTCGGCAACCTTGCGGGTAATGTCGGCATTATATTCATAGGATGCCGGGGTCTTGGCATCTTCTTTCAGGGAACCGTCCATCATTACCGAGGTGAAGCCGCTCTGAATTGAACGCAAGCACACCGCTGCAGACGCGCCATGATCCTGATGCACAACAATCGGGATATGGGGATACATTTCAACCGCCGCCAGCATCAGGTGACGCAGGAAGGGTTCACCCGCATACGAACGGGCGCCCGCAGACGCCTGCAGAATCACCGGGCTGTCGGTTTCAGCGGCAGCCTGCATGATGGACTGCACCTGTTCCAGGTTGTTAACGTTAAACGCGGGTACACCATAACCATACTCAGCGGCATGGTCCAAAAGTTGGCGTAGGGATATTAAAGCCATGATAATCTCCTCTTACAGTTTCTATTAAAGTTAAAAGTCTAAAAAATCGCTAGTGGAATTTAATCTGTGACAGATTTCTCGGCAACCGCTCCCTGCGTGGCTCTACCTCCTGCATCCATGCAGTCGTCGCGACGCTCGAAATGACATGATTAATTTTGTGGTGCCACCATATCGCCCACACGCACAATCTTCATGGCATTGGTGCCGCCATGCACGCCCATCAAATCACCTTTGGTGATGATAACCAGATCGCCATCACGCACCGCGCCGCGCCGCACCAGCTCATCCACGGCTTCCATATTCACTTGCGCATGGTCGGTGGTTTTCACGTCAAAATTAATCGGGTATACGCCACGGTACAGCGTCACCTTCCGCCGCGTTTCAACTTGCGGCGTGAGCGCGTAAATGGGGATACCGGAACTGATGCGCGACATCCACAAGGGCGTTGAGCCAGATTCGGTGAGCGCCGCAATGGCCTTCACACCCAGATGGTTTGCGGTGTACATGCACGCCATGGCAATCGCTTCATCAATGCGTCCAAAATGCGTATTCAAACGGTGGTCCGAGGTCATCGCCGACGGTTGCTTTTCAGCTTCCAGGCAAATACGCCCCATGGCCGCGACAGCCTTGGCCGGGTATTTGCCGCTGGCGCTTTCTGCGGAGAGCATCACCGCATCCGTACCGTCCAGCACCGCGTTGGCAACGTCAAACACTTCAGCGCGCGTGGGGATGGGATTTTCAATCATCGACTCCATCATTTGCGTGGCGGTAATCACCACACGGTTCATGGAGCGCGCCAGTTTGATAATGCGCTTTTGCACCGCTGGCAATTCGGCGTCGCCAATTTCTACGCCCAGATCCCCTCGCGCCACCATTACCGCATCTGACGCCGCGATAATTTCTTCGAGATTTTCAATTGCCTCGGCGCGCTCGATTTTCGCGACAATGCCGCCGTGCCCACCCGCTTCACGCAACAGCGTGCGGGCGTAATGAATGTCGGCGGCGCTGCGCGGAAAAGACACCGCCAAGTAATCCGCCTGCATTTCCGCTGCGAGCACAATATCGGCACGGTCTTTATCGGTAATCGCGGCGGCTGACAAACCGCCACCTTGACGGTTAATTCCCTTGTTATTTGACAGTGCGCCACCCACGGTGACCTGGCAGATAATCTGCTCGTCGGCCACCTGTTCCACCCACAATACAATGCGGCCATCATCCAGCAACAGCACATCGCCACGATGGACATCGTTGGGCAGATTCTTGTAAGTGATGCCGACGCGCTCCGCGGTGCCGTCAAGCACGCCGCAACGCGCATCCAGGATAAATTTCGCGCCTTCCTGCAGGATGACCTTGCCTTCGCGGAAACGGTCAATGCGGATTTTCGGCCCCTGCAGGTCGGCTAATACGCCGACTTGGCGGCCGTAAGCGACAGCGCGATTACGCACCGCTTCGGCACGTCTCCAATGATCTTGTGCCGCGCCATGGGAAAGGTTGAGCCGCACCACATCCACACCCGCTTCAATGATGCCGTCCAGTACCAAGGGATCATCAGTGGCAGGTCCAACAGTCGCAACTATTTTGGTTCGTCTTAGCATTTCTCTATTTCAGTTTTGCATAAAGCGCGTGGGAAAACTCGCGTACATAATAGCCCTATACATGCTCTGGCGATTATTTTTTGGCGCGTTCTTCCAGGATCGCCACAGCCGGGAGTTTTTTGCCTTCGAGAAATTCCAGAAAAGCACCCCCGCCCGTGGAAATGTAAGAAATCTTGTCGGCGATATTGTATTTGGCGATTGCCGCCAGTGTATCACCTCCACCCGCAATCGAAAACGCCGAACTTTCGGCAATCGCCATGGCCAGGCGGCGCGTGCCTTCGCCAAACTGGTCAAATTCGAACACGCCTACCGGGCCGTTCCAGACAATGGTACCGGCTTTTTTCAGGATTTCGGCAAAGGCTTCGGAGGTTTGCGGGCCAATATCAAAGATCATGTCGCCACTGCTGACGGCATCCACATTCTTCAGGGTAGCCTTGGCGGTTTCGGAGAATTCACTGCCCACCACGACATCGGTGGGTACGGGAATGGCGGAGTTGCGCTTCTTGGCCTGCTCGGTTAAACGCTTGGCTTCGGGGATCAAATCCTTTTCGCTCAATGACTTGCCAATGCCATGTCCAGCCGCTTCGATGAAAGTATTGGCAATGCCGCCACCGACAATCAGTTGATCAACCACTTTGGACAGGGATTCGAGCACAGTAAGCTTGGTAGATACCTTGGAGCCGCCCACAATCGCCACTAACGGGCGTTTGGGATTGAGCAGCGCTTTGCCCAGCGCCTCGAGCTCAGTCGCCAGCAGCGGGCCAGCGCAGGCGATAGGGGCATATTTGGCGACGCCGTGGGTGGAAGCTTCGGCGCGGTGCGCCGTGCCAAACGCGTCCATCACAAACACATCGCACAGCGCGGCATATTGTTTGGCAAGCTCATCGCCATTTTTCTTTTCGCCTTTATTAAAGCGTACATTGTCGAAAACCACGACTTCGCCCGGCGCAACATTAATACCGCCCAGGTAGTCTTTTGCCAGGCGCACCGGTTTGCCGAGCAGCTTGGAGATATAATCTGCCACCGGCTGCATGGAATTTTCTTCGCTATAAATCCCTTCTTCAGGACGGCCCAGGTGGGACATCACCATGACCTTGGCGCCGGCCTTCATGGCGTGTTCAATAGTGGGGAGGGAGGCGCGAATGCGCGTGTCATCGGCAATTTTGCCGTTTTTCAGCGGTACGTTAAGGTCTTCGCGGATCAGTACCCGCTTGCCCGCCAGATCAAGATCAGTCATTTTAATAACAGACATGGATTTTCCTTAAGGATCGCAGCAGATGGGATAACAGGAATGGGCGCCAGGATCTGGCGACCATTCCTAACCTAATGGGTATCCGCCCAAAAATTACTTGGATACCTTCATTAAGGCAACGGTGGTGTCCAGCATGCGGTTGGAGAAGCCCCACTCATTGTCATACCAGGCCAGCACTTTAACCAGTGTGCCATCAATCACTTTAGTGAGCGTGGCGTCAAAGGTTGAAGATGCCGGATCATGATTGAAATCCACCGACACCAGCGGTTTGTCATTGTAGTTAAGGATGCCTTTCAGTTCACCCTGGGACGCATCGCGCAGGATCGCATTAACCTCATCCACCGAGGTTTTGCGTGCGGGAGTAAAAGTCAGGTCGACCAGCGATACGTTGATGGTTGGTACGCGCACCGCGAACCCGTCGAGCTTACCTTGCAGTTCTGGCATGACCAGACCTACGGCAGCCGCGGCGCCGGTCTTGGTGGGGATTTGTGACTGGGTAGCGGAGCGCGCACGGCGCAAATCGCTGTGGTACACGTCGGTGAGCACCTGGTCATTGGTGTAGGAATGGATGGTGGTCATCAAGCCATTCACAATGCCGATCTTGTCGCACAATGGCTTGACCAGGGGCGCCAGGCAGTTGGTGGTGCAAGATGCATTGGAAATCACGGTGTCGGTGGCTTTCAAAGTCTTGTGGTTCACGCCATAGACAATGGTGGCGTCAACGTCATTGCCACCCGGAGCGGAAATGATGACTTTTTTCGCGCCCGCGGCAAGATGCGCGGAAGCCTTGGCCTTGCTGGTGAAAATACCCGTACACTCATGCACCACGTCTACACCCAGCTCGCCCCATGGCAGCTTGGACGGATCACGCTCGGCAAACACGCGAATCTTGTCACCGTTAACGATCATGTAATTGCCGTCCACTTCCACAGTGCCCGGAAACTTGCCATGCACGGTGTCATAACGCGTCAAATACGCGTTGGTTTCGGCATTGCCCAAATCATTTACGGCAACGATCTGGATTTCCTTGTTACGCCCGGCTTCATACAGCGCGCGCAACACATTACGTCCAATTCGGCCGTAACCATTAATTGCAACCTTGATAGCCATACTCTAATTACCTCCCAAAGATTAACGAAAAAAACTTTTTTGAATTCCCTGAAGACGCGCATGCCATGGATCAGGAAGGCATCAATCCAGGGATTCTTTAAATTTAAAGATTTCCAACATGCCCTTTGACAAAGCTGAAGTTACTAAAGTAACTCCTGTAACTGCGCACGTGTGAGATCACAGTCACGCAAAATCTTACTGAGCAAACCTGTCCCACTGTTTCGCCCGCGTGTACAGGAACCACTGTTGAACGACGATCTTTATGGCGAAGGAAGTGGTGACTTCCTTTGACCCGAATGACCTCAAAACCTGCTTTGTTCAGTGCCGCGATGAGTTGTTTACCAGTGAGGCTGGGGAACTTACTCATGCGGCGACAGTAATCCGCTGAACCCCAACAAAATCTAATGGCTCAAAGGGTGCGCCCTCAACTTCCAGGCACAGTTCAATAGCTTCACGGATTCGCTGCATGAGTACATCAAGCGATTTCGCCTGAGTGTGGCATCCCGGCAGCAAAGGGACTGAAGCTATGAAATAACCTTCTTCATCACGCTCGATAATGACATCAAACTGACGAACCATAAAGGATTACCTCTTTTGTTTCCAACACAAAGAAATTACAGCACACCCTCAACCGTTTTAACCACGTTTTCGACGGTGAAGCCGAAGTGCTTAAACAGCTCAGGTGCGGGCGCGGATTCACCAAAAGTGTTGATGCCGACCACGGCACCTTCCAGTCCCACGTATTTCATCCAGCCATCGGTAACGCCTGCTTCCACGGCAACGCGCTTGATGCCTTTTGGCAGCACGCTATCTTTGTAAGCCTGGCTTTGGCGGTCGAATACGTTAGTGGAGGGCATGGACACCACGCGTGCCGCCACACCTTTTGCAGCCAGCGCTTTTTGTGCATCTACGGCCAGTCCGATTTCTGAACCGGTGGCAATAATCACCACGGCAGGCTTGCCGCCTGCGGCTTCTGATAACACATAACCACCCTTGCTGATATTGGCGATTTGCGCTGCATCACGCTTCTGGAATGGCAGGTTTTGACGGCTGAAAATCAGGGTGCTGGGGCCATCTTTGCGTTCAATGGCGCGTGCCCAGCTCACGGCGGATTCCACGGTATCGCATGGGCGCCATACGTCCATGTTGGGGATCAGGCGTAACGTCGCCGTTTGTTCAACGGCCTGATGCGTGGGGCCGTCTTCGCCCAGACCAATCGAGTCGTGGGTGAACACAAACAGGGTACGGATTTTCATTAGCGCGGCCATGCGCAAGGCATTGCGCGCGTATTCAGAGAACATCAGGAAGGTGGCGCCATAAGGAATCACGCCGCCGTGCAGCGCCATGCCATTCATCATCGCCGACATGCCGAATTCACGCACGCCGTAATACACATAGTTGCCGCCATGTTCACGGGAAACGCCGCGCGAACCAGACCACAATGTCAGGTTGGAACTGGCCAGGTCAGCCGAGCCGCCCAGCAATTCTGGCAATGCGGGTGCTAAACCTTCGATGCTGTTTTGTGAGGCTTTGCGTGTCGCGATAGTTTCGCCTTTTTCGTTAACCTTGGCAAGGAAGGTCGCGACGTGGTCATTCCAGTTGGCAGGCAACTCACCCTTCATACGCCGCGTAAATTCAGCCGCTTCTTTCGGATACGCCTTGGCGTAAGCAGTGAATTTACCGTCCCACATTTTTTCCAAATCCGCACCTTTGGTACGCGCATCCCAGCCCGCATACACCTCCTGCGGAATTTCAAACGGCGCATGATTCCAACCAATGTTGGCCCGGGTTGCCGCTATTTCAGCGTCACCTAATGCGGCGCCGTGGCAGTCATGGCTGCCCGCTTTGTTAGGCGCGCCCATGCCGATGATGGTCTTGCAGCAGATCATCGTCGGCTTGTCGGTGGCAGCCTTGGCTTTTTCAACGGCGGCATTAACCGCCGCGACATCATGACCATCAACATTCGGGATGACATGCCAGCCGTAGGCTTCGAAACGCTTCGGCGTGTCATCGGTGAACCAACCTTCAACGTGGCCATCAATGGAGATGCCATTGTCGTCGTAAAACGCAATCAGCTTGCCCAGCCCCAGCGTGCCGGCCAGCGAGCAGGCTTCATGGGAGATGCCTTCCATCAAGCAGCCATCACCCAGAAATACATAGGTGTGGTGATTAACAATTTCATGCCCCGGCTTGTTGAATTCAGCGGCCAGCACTTTTTCAGCAATCGTCATGCCCACGGCATTGGTGAGACCCTGCCCGAGCGGGCCGGTAGTGGTTTCGATGCCCGGCGCATAGCCGTATTCAGGATGACCGGGGGTTTTGGAATGTAACTGGCGAAAACGCTTCAGTTCATCCATCGGCAGGTCATAACCGGTGAGGTGCAGCAGTGCGTATATCAGCATTGATCCATGCCCGTTGGACAGCACAAAACGGTCACGGTCAGCCCACTTGGGGTTGGCCGGATTATGCCGCAGGTGATGATTCCACAATACTTCCGCAATTTCTGCCATGCCCATCGGGGCACCAGGGTGTCCGGAGTTGGCTTTTTGTACAGCATCCATCGCCAGGGCGCGAATGGCATTGGCTAAATCTTTACGGGAGGCGGGCATGCAAGTTTTCCTCTAAATATCTTAAAATTGTGAAGTAGGCAAAATAACGTCCGATGCTGTTATTTTCCCTTACCTTGGGTTATTCGGCAATAGCAGAATGTCGGCCAGTACCCGTTTTGCGTTAATAAAAGCGGGATTTCATGGCTTAACTTGCCGTTACCCCTCATTTTTTCCACTTATCCATCTTTCCATTTGATCGAGCATCCCATGCTGGGGATCTGGTCGCGCGGTCCCTGCCCAGTGTGGGCAATCTGCTGCATCGCCTCAAACAGGTCACGCCGCGCATCGGGGGCGGCTTCTTTGCGGCTGGCGTCGAGACGGCCGCGGTATTGCAGCTTAAGATCGGCGTTATAACCAAAAAAATCCGGGGTACATACCGCGCCATAGGCCTTGGCGATTTCTTGGGTTTCATCTAGGAGATAAGGGAAGGGAAAATTTAAGTCACGCGCCAATGTCTGCATGTTTTCAAAAGAATCTTCAGGATAATCAGCAATGTCATTAGACATGATCGCCACGCTTTTGATGCCCAGCGGCAGCAACTCACGGGTGTCGCGGATGATGCGGTCAATTACCGCTTTCACATAAGGGCAATGGTTACAGATAAACATCACCAGCAGGCCACGCTCACCGGCACATTGCGCCAGGATCCAACGCTTGCCATCCGTGCCGGGCAGGTCAAAGGCCACAGCAGGCGTACCAAATTCACACACAGGGGTTTCCAGGCGTACCATACTTTACTCCTACATCTAATAAAAATTTGGAATAGTCAAAACTTCACGGTAAACTATCTGGATATTTTAACTTCCTCAGGCATTTTATCCTAATTCACCATTTTACCGTTATTCTGGAAGGAACGCGCGCGCATGTCGAATAATAATTACCTGTTTACCTCTGAATCTGTTTCCGAAGGCCATCCCGACAAGGTTGCCGACCAGGTTTCAGACGCCATTCTGGATGCGATTCTGGCTCAGGACATCAAAGCACGCGTGGCCTGCGAAACCCTGGTGAAAACCGGCATGGTGATCATCGCGGGCGAGATCACTACCTCTGCCTGGGTGGACATGGAAAATGTCGTGCGCCAGACCGTCAAGAACATCGGTTATGACAACCCGGCGATGGGTTTTGACTGGGAATCGTGCGCGGTGCTCACCGCCATCGGCAAGCAGTCGCAAGACATCGCGCAGGGCGTAGATGAGTCGGCAGATCACGAACAGGGCGCCGGCGACCAGGGGTTGATGTTTGGCTATGCCAGCAACGAAACCGATGTGCTGATGCCCGCCCCGATTACCTACGCGCACCGTTTGGTGCAGCGCCAGGCACACCTGCGCAAGAATGGTACCCTGCCGTGGTTGCGCCCCGATGCCAAGAGCCAGATCACGTTCCGTTATGAAAACCACAAGCCCGTGGCGATTGACGCCGTGGTGCTGTCCACCCAGCATTCGCCAGACATCAAGCACGCCGATTTACAGGAAGCGGTGCTGGAAGAAATCATCAAACCGGTGTTACCTGCCGAATGGCTGGACAAGAGCACCCGTTATTTTATTAATCCCACTGGACGTTTCGTCATCGGTGGCCCGGTGGGCGATTGCGGCCTGACCGGACGCAAGATCATTGTCGACACTTACGGCGGCATGGCGCGCCACGGCGGCGGCGCGTTTTCTGGCAAGGATCCCAGCAAGGTGGATCGTTCCGCGGCCTATGCGGGTCGTTACGTAGCGAAGAATATCGTGGCCGCCGGCTTGGCGGATCGCTGTGAAATCCAGGTGTCTTACGCGATTGGCGTGGCCGAACCGACGTCAATCACTATTGATACCTTTGGCACGGGTAAGATCTCCAACGAAGCCATCACCAAGCTGGTACGCGAACATTTTGATCTGCGCCCCAAAGGCCTGATCAAGATGCTCAACCTGCTGCGCCCCATTTATACCCAGACCGCCGCCTATGGCCACTTTGGCCGTACCGAAGCTGATCTCACCTGGGAGCGTACTGATAAGGCCGATACGTTGCGCAAGGCAGCGGGGATATAAAAGTTTAGGAGTCGCCGCCGCCATAATATATTGGGGGCGGCGACCGTCTCGTTCGAGGAGCGTTGCGACAGGCCATCCATGTGGCCCTGCCAGGCTCGAAAGAGATAGTACTTATGCAACGGCGCTCTGTTACCTTTAAGGAGCTATGCCATGAACGCTGTAGTCAACACCTCTTTTACCGATTACAAGGTCGCTGACCTTTCCCTGGCCGCCTGGGGCCGAAAGGAAATCCAGATTGCCGAAACCGAAATGCCGGGCCTGATGGCGCTGCGTGAAGAGTTTGGCGCGCAACAACCTCTCAAGGGCGCGCGCATTACCGGCAGCCTGCACATGACCATCCAGACCGCTGTGCTGATCGAAACCCTTACCGCGCTCGGCGCACAAGTGCGCTGGGCCTCGTGTAACATCTACTCCACCCAGGATCACGCCGCCGCCGCGATTGCCGCCGCCGGTATTCCGGTGTTTGCCTGGAAGGGCGAGACGCTGGAAGATTACTGGTGGTGCACCGAACAGATTCTTAACTGGCCCGACGGCAAAGGCCCGAACATGCTGCTCGATGACGGTGGCGATGCCACACTGCTGGTACATAAGGGCGTAGAGTTTGAAGCCAAAGGCGCCGTGCCCATCGCCGAAGTCAATGCCAACGACGAATGGAAAGTGATTCTGACGACGCTGAAGCGCAGCCTGGCCGCCAGCCCCAAACGCTGGACCAAAATCGCCGCCGAGATTCGCGGTGTCACTGAAGAAACCACCACCGGCGTACACCGCTTGTATCAGATGCAGGAGCGCGGCGAACTGCTGTTCCCCGCTATGAATGTTAATGACTCCGTCACCAAATCCAAGTTCGACAACCTCTACGGCTGTCGCGAATCATTGCTGGATGGCATCAAGCGCGCCACTGACGTGATGATCGCCGGTAAAATCTGCGTGGTGCTGGGTTACGGCGACGTGGGCAAGGGCTGCGCACAAGCGTTCCGCGGCATGGGTGCGACGGTGTGGGTCACGGAAATTGATCCGATCTGCGCACTGCAGGCGGCTATGGAAGGTTATCGCGTCGTCACCATGGATGATGCCGCGGCACAAGGCGACATTTTCGTTACCGCCACTGGCAACGTGCATGTCATCAACCACGCGCACATGAAAGCCATGAAGAATCAGGCCATCGTCTGTAACATCGGTCACTTCGATTCTGAAATCGAAATGTCATCACTGGAAAAATACACTTGGGACGAAATCAAGCCGCAAGTGGACCATGTAATTTTCCCCGATGGCAAAAAAATCATTATCCTCGCCAAGGGGCGCTTGGTAAACCTGGGCTGCGCTACCGGCCACCCGAGCTTCGTCATGTCCGCTTCATTCAGCAATCAGACCATTGCGCAGATCGAACTCTTCAACCATGCGAAAAAGTATGAGAAAAAAGTTTATGTACTGCCCAAGCATCTCGATGAAAAAGTCGCGCGTCTGCACTTGAAGAAGGTCGGCGCCAAGCTCACGCAATTGACGAAAGAGCAGGCCGACTATATCGGTGTACCTTCGGACGGGCCTTACAAGCCTAACCATTATCGGTATTAACAATCTGAAATGTAGGGGGGTTAGGCGCGTTTTTTGCACCGTAACCCACCAACCGTGCCGCCAGGCACTCATCAGAAAACAGGTTGTGTTGCTACGCGCCGTGCATGGATGCACAAGTGCCACGAGAGGGTCGCTCCCGGCATCCTGCCTCCTGCGACACTAATGCCTCCATGCACGTCGCAGGATGCCGGAAGCGGCCAACGCTTGGTGGGTTACATAAGTAACCCACCCTACATTTATATCCCTGTGGTGAGACATTAAATGCAATCGCAAAACAAACACCCGCGTACATTCAGTTTCGAGTTTTTCCCGCCCAAGACCGCCGAAGGCGCAGTCAAACTGCGCAGCGTGCGCGACACGCTGGCAAAACTCAATCCCTTATATTTTTCCGTGACGTTTGGCGCGGGCGGCAGTACCCGCGACCACACTTACGACACAGTAGTTGAAATCCAGCGCGACACCGGCATTGACGCCGCGCCGCATTTGTCGTGCATTGCCTCCACGCGTGAAGAATTGCGTGCGTTGTTGCATGCGTATAAAGCGCAAGGCATCCACCGTATTGTCGCATTGCGCGGTGATGCGCCGTCAGGCACTTATGCCCCCGGCGAATTCCGTTACGCGGACGAATTGGTGGCCTTCATCCGCGCCGAAACCGGTAACCATTTTCATATCGAAGTCGCGGCTTACCCCGAGTTCCACCCCCAGGCACCCTCGGCACGCGCCGACCTGCTCAACTTCAAACGTAAGGTCGAGGCGGGCGCAAACAGTGCCCTCACCCAATACTTTTACAATGCGGACGCCTATTTTCGCTTTGTTGAAAACTGCGAAAAAATGGGATTGGATTTACCCATCGTCCCCGGAATCATGCCCATTACTAATTACACCCAGCTTGCCCGTTTTTCAGATATGTGTGGTGCTGAGTTACCCCGCTGGTTGCGCAAACGGCTCGAAGACTTTGGTGATGATCTGGAGTCGCTACGTGCGTTTGGGCTGGATGTGACTGGCGAATTATGTGCTACGTTGCTGGCAGGCGGCGCTCCTGGGCTGCATTTCTATACCATGAATCAAGCGGGGCCTACATTGGCTGTCTGGCAACGTTTGAAGTAATCGTATACTGTAAAGGTTGGATAATTTTTGGCCGGTGAAGGGCCATGTATGCTGGCACAGGCGAACCGGCAGGAATTGCCTTGCGCCCACCCCACTCCTTCATGCATCAAAATATCCCAAATTCCTCGTTAAGAGGTGCCATTATGGTGTTTAATTTATATTTCTTGCCATTATGAAGGGGAAATATTGATGCGTAATTATATAATTTATATGCTATAAATGAATGGGTGGGGGTTTTTGGAAATTGTGGCATGGGGCTTGCTGATGCCTCTTTAGAGGCATAGATAAAGGAGGATTTTTTTGCGGTCGATTTCTTTAGGCTTATATGTCCGGTGATTTCGTTGGATCATAAATCAGAAAAAATATGCCCCCTGCGTCATCAGTTGAGATAGTCCCAAGATCTGCGCACGCGCTGGGATGGCGCGCGGAACTGGTGCTGGGTTTTAGTGGGCGCGATGGGCGCACTACTTTGTCACGGCGTACGCACAGTGGCCCCTTGCGCGTGCAGCGCCCGTTTTATCCTGAGCCGCAGGTGTGCCATGTTTATATATTGCATCCACCCGGCGGAATTGTCGGTGGCGATACGTTACAGATACAGGTGCTGGCAGGTGAACGTGCGCAAGTGTTGCTGACCACCCCCGCCGCGAATAAATTTTATCGCAGCAAAGATGGCGCGGCGGCGCGATTGCATCAATCGCTTACTGTAGAAGCGGACGCGTCGCTGGAATGGTTTCCGCAAGAATCCATTGTTTTTGATGGTGCGTGGGTAGATAGCGCCACGCGCGTAAATCTTGCGGGTGACGCGCACTTTATGGGGTGGGAAATTACCTGCCTGGGGCGCCGTGCCGCGCAGGAAACGTATGCGCAGGGTGAGTATCGCCAGCATTTTGAAATTTGGCGGGATGGGCGGCCGCTGTGGATAGAGCGTGCTTGCGTGACGGGTGGCGGTGCGGTGCTGAACGGCGCCTGGGGGTTGGCAGGGTTTAGCGTGACGGGCAGTTTTGTGTGCATCACAAAAAATCCGGGCGCAGTACAGTGTGTGCGTGACGCGGTGGGGCAGATGGCTCCATCGCAAAATGGTGATGATTTATTCAGCGCCACACAACGCGATGAAGTACTGATATGCCGTTACCTGGGGCATAGCGCTGAACAGGCGCGGCGCTATTTTATCCGCGCCTGGGAAGTGTTGCGTCCTCTGGTATTGGAAAGAGCCGCCTGCGCCCCACGTATTTGGGCCACATAACTACTGTAGGGAATTTTCATGGACTTAACGCCCCGAGAAAAAGACAAATTGCTGATTTTTACCGCCGCGCTGTTGGCTGAACGGCGCAAGGCGCGCGGCGTGAAATTAAATTATCCCGAAGCCATCGCCTATATTTGCGCGGCGATTATGGAAGGCGCGCGTGACGGGCGCAGCGTAGCCGATTTGATGAGCTATGGCACGACACTGCTGACGCGCGACGATGTCATGGACGGCATTGCGGAAATGATTCCCGATGTGCAGGTTGAAGCAACTTTTCTTGACGGTACCAAGCTGGTGACAGTGCATAATCCCATTCCTTAGCGAGGTGATAACCATGATTCCAGGTGAAATTATAGTGGTCTCAGGTGATATTGAACTGAATGCAGGGCGCAGGCCAGTACGTATCAGTGTGGCGAACACCGGGGATCGGCCTATTCAGGTGGGTTCACACTATCACTTTTATGAAACCAACAGGGCCTTGAGCTTTGATCGTGAAAAAACCTACGGTTGCCGTCTCAATATTGCGGCCGGAACCGCCGTGCGTTTTGAGCCAGGCCAAACCCGTGAAGTGGATTTGGTGGAATATGTGGGAGAGCGTCGTGTATATGGTTTTAACGCCAAGGTGATGGGGGCACTAGAGAAGAAATGATGAAAAAAATTGACCGCCGTGCTTATATGGAAATGTATGGCCCCACGGTAGGTGACCGGATACGTTTGGGCGATACTGAATTATGGATTGAAGTAGAGGCCGATCATGCCACTTATGGCGAAGAAGTAAAATTTGGCGGCGGCAAAGTTATTCGGGACGGCATGGGCCAGAGCCAGCGTTGCGCGCATGAAGTGGCCGATACGGTTATCACCAACGCGCTGATCATGGATTATTGGGGCATAGTCAAAGCCGATATTGGCCTGAAAAATGGCCGTATTTCCGGCATAGGTAAAGCGGGTAACCCGGATATTCAACCCGGCGTCACTATTGTGATTGGGCCAGGCACGGAAATTATTGCAGGTGAAGGACTCATTGCGACGCCCGGCGCGATAGATGCACATATTCACTTTATTTGTCCGCAACAAATTGAAGATGCTTTGATGTCCGGGGTGACCACCATGATCGGTGGCGGCACCGGCCCGGCAGCAGGTACAAACGCCACCACTTGCACCCCGGGGCCGTGGTATATGCAGCGCATGCTGCAAGCCGCTGAAGCCTTGCCGATGAATATTGGTTTTCTCGGCAAAGGCAACGCCAGCCTGCCAGCGCCCCTCGAAGAGCAAATTGAGGCAGGCGCGATGGGTTTGAAGCTGCACGAAGATTGGGGCACCACGCCGGCCGCCATTGATAACTGTTTAAGTGTAGCTGAAAAACACGATGTGCAGGTTGCCATCCACACTGACACGTTGAATGAGTCGGGATTTGTCGAAGACACGCTCGCCGCTTTCAAAGGGCGCACCATCCATACCTACCATACAGAAGGCGCCGGTGGCGGTCATGCACCGGATATTATCAAGGCGTGCGGTGAGGCGAATGTGTTGCCGTCATCCACCAATCCTACGCGCCCTTACACGGTCAATACGGTTGACGAGCATCTTGATATGTTGATGGTATGTCATCACCTCGACCCTGCGATTGCTGAAGATGTAGCGTTTGCTGAATCTCGGATACGTCGTGAGACTATAGCCGCTGAAGATATCCTGCATGACTTGGGTGCATTCAGCATGATTTCATCCGATTCACAGGCGATGGGGCGTGTCGGTGAAGTGATTACCCGCACCTGGCAAACCGCGCACAAGATGAAAGTGCAGCGCGGCGCGCTGGCCGAAGATAACGCGCGTCACGACAACTTCCGCATTAAACGCTACATCGCAAAATACACCATCAACCCGGCGATTACGCACGGTATCAGTCATGAAGTCGGTTCGATAGAAACAGGAAAACTGGCGGATATTGTATTGTGGCGCCCGGCATTTTTTGGTGCCAAGCCATCCATGATTATCAAGGGTGGCATGATCGCCGCTGTGCCGATGGGTGACCCCAACGCGTCTATCCCCACGCCACAGCCAGTGCATTACCGCACCATGTTTGGCGCATTGGGTGGCGCACGCACGGCAACCAGTGTGCATTTTGTTTCACAGGCGGCGTTGAATGCAGGAATAGGCGAGAAGTATGGCTTGAAAAAAAATCTGGTAAGTGTAAAAAATACCCGTGCGATTCGAAAGTCTGATTTGATTCACAACAGTTATCAGCCTCATATGGAGGTTGATTCGCAGACTTATGAAGTGCGCGCGGATGGGGTATTACTGACCTGTGAACCGCTCACAGTGCTGCCTTTGGCGCAGCGCTATTTTCTGTTTTAATGGAGCGCCATTCATGATGCAGATTTATGAGCGTATCCATAATAAGGTTGAGTTCGACGCAACATTGACCTTGCCTTTTGAGATGCGTCAGCGCAGCCGTTTATCGACACATTTGGATAACGGCGAAGAAGCCGTGCTATTTTTGCCGCGCGGATCAGTATTGCGTCATGGCGATTTATTACGTGCGGATGCAGGAAAAGTGGTAGTGATTCATGCGGCATGTGAAGCGGTATCAACTGCCAGTACGTCGTCCCCATTATTACTGGCCAAAGCGTGCTATCACTTAGGTAACCGGCATGTGGCGCTGCACATTGGCACGACCTGCGTCAGGTATTTGCGTGATCATGTGCTGGATGATCTGGTGTGCCAGTTGGGGTTAACCGTTGCGCACGAAATGCTGCCGTTTGAACCTGAAGCCGGGGCGTATGCACATACCGCGCACCACACCTCATGATTCTCGTGCCGGATGGCGGCCATCAGGTAAATGATATTTCTTTGTTGCGGCTCATGCAATTGGTAAGCCCCGGTTTGCCGGTGGGTGCTTATGCCTATTCGCAAGGATTGGAATATGCGGTTGCTACCGGAACAGTGCGCGATGAGCTCACCGCCCAGCATTGGATATGTGGTGTGATGGAGCATTCTATATGTCGCCTGGATGTACCGATACTGATGCGCTTATATGCCGCCTGGCATGCCGCAGACAACGAAGCGGTTGAATTTTGGAGCGCTTTCTTACATGCCTGCCGGGAGTCCGCTGAGTTACAGGCAGAAGACCGGCACTTGGGTGCGGCACTGTCCCGGTTATTGGTGAGCCTGGGTATGGTGGACGCGAAAATGTGGATTTCTCATCCCCACAGCAGTTTTGCAATGGCATTTTCTTTAGCTGCTGTACGTTGGAATATCCCGATCCGCACGCTGGCGATGGGTTATGTCTGGACATGGCTCGAAAATCAGGTGGCTGCCGCGCTTAAGTTAATTTCGCTGGGGCAAACGGCCGGGCAGCGTATTTTGTCGCATGCAATTGGGCAGATGCCTGCATGGGTGGAGAAAGGAATGGTGAGCTGTGACGAAGAGATAGGTGTATTTGCGCCCATGACAGGAATTTTTAGCGCTTTGCATGAGACGCAGTATTCACGCTTGTTTCGGTCTTGAAGGATAAATTGAGGGACATCCCATGTATCAAAAGCCCACGTTGCGCGTCGGCATTGGCGGGCCGGTAGGTTCAGGAAAAACCGCATTGGTTGATGCCTTGTGCAAAAAAATGCGCGACAGATTTCAGATGGCGGTAGTGACGAATGATATCTATACCAAAGAAGACGCGCAATTTTTAGTGCGCAGTCAGACTTTGTCTGAAGACCGCATTATTGGGGTTGAAACAGGCGGGTGCCCACATACCGCGATCCGCGAAGATGCATCGATGAATCTGGCGGCGGTTGAACAATTATGTGAGCGATTTAAGAATCTTGACGTGGTGATTATTGAAAGCGGGGGCGACAATCTGGCCGCTACCTTCAGCCCGGAACTTTCCGATCTGACCTTGTATGTGATTGACGTTTCCGCAGGCGATAAAATTCCGCGCAAAGGTGGGCCAGGCATTACCCGTTCCGATTTACTGGTGATTAATAAAATTGATCTGGCGCCCTATGTTGGTGCGTCCCTGGAAGTGATGGAGCGGGATGCCCGGAAAATGCGTGGTGACAAGCCCTTTGTTTTTTCTAATCTTAAGTCGGGTCAGGGGCTGGAGACCATTATTGATTTCATTATCAAGAAGGGAATGTTATCTGTAAAATAAAAAAACATCCTCTATTTTTAGGTATTTTTGATAATTGTTTCAATGACAAACCTTATTTGTAGCCTGGCGGTAATTAATAGCGACATTACCCTGGGCCGTTTTTTTACCGCATGCCTTTGTGCTTTTGCCTAGGCTAAATGCAATGCCTGCAACTATTAAATACCTGGCATGATCTCGCACCAAGCCGACGCCATTAGCTGTAATATGCACTTTATTGGTGCGCCCCCATCTCGCGGATAATTAAAATTATACATATTAATCAACGGTTTGATTTGTTGGCGCGTAATTTGCTGAAGAGTGTGTTGTCGATGAAGGTGGTGCAGTCATTTAATCAATCAATAAAATAACGAAGGATTAACACATATGAAACATCATTTCTTTAATGGTAAGGATAGTTTGATTAATAGATTCAAAAAATCTGTGGTAAGCAGTGTTATAGGTATCGGGTTGGTGTTTTCTGCTCCGGCGTGGTCTGCGGATACTATTAAGGTGGGTATTTTACATTCCTTGTCGGGCACCATGGCGATTAGCGAAACATCATTGCGTGATGTTGCTCTGATGACCATTGCAGAAATTAATGCCAAAGGCGGAGTGTTGGGTAAGCAGTTGGAGGCGGTGGTGGTTGATCCCGCGTCTAATTGGCCGTTATTTGCGGAAAAGGCGCGTGGATTATTGCAAAAAGATAAAGTGGCGGCGGTGTTCGGTTGCTGGACATCAGTGTCACGCAAGTCCGTTTTGCCTGTCTTCGAAGAACTGAACGGCCTGCTGTATTACCCGGTGCAATATGAAGGCGAAGAGCTTTCACAGAATGTGTATTATACCGGCGCTGCGCCTAACCAGCAGGCGATCCCCGCCGTAGAATATTTAATGAGTGCTGATGGTGGTGGTGCCAAGCGGTTCTTCCTGTTGGGGACGGATTATGTTTATCCACGCACCACTAATAAAATCCTGCGGGCTTTCCTGAAATCCAAAGGCGTTGCTGAAAAGGACATCGAAGAAGTCTATACGCCGTTTGGGCATAATGATTATCAGACGATTGTTGCCAACGTCAAGAAATTTTCAGCGGGCGGCAAGACTGCGGTAATTTCTACCATCAACGGTGATTCGAATGTTCCTTTTTATAAGGAGTTGGGTAACCAGGGACTGAAAGCCACTGATGTTCCAGTGGTTGCATTCTCTGTGGGCGAGGAAGAGTTACGCGGTATTGATACCAAGCCTTTAGTGGGTCATTTGGCGGCATGGAATTACTTCATGTCGGTAAAAGCGCCTGAGAATGATGCATTCAAAAAAACATGGGCCGCCTATGTGAAGAAACATAACCTTTCTGGCGGGGCGGATCGCGTAACCAATGATCCGATGGAAGCCACCTATGTTGGTATGCACATGTGGGCGCAAGCGGTTACCAAAGCAGGCACCACCAATGTCGATGCGGTGCGCAAGGCGATGGCCGGGCAGACATTCAAGGCGCCTTCTGGATTTACATTGAAGATGGATGAGACCAATCATCATCTATGGAAGCCAGTGATGATCGGTGAAATCCAGGCCGATGGCCAATTTGATATCGTATGGAAAACTGATAAAACCATCCGCGCCCAGCCGTGGAGCCCGTTCATTGCGGGCAATGAAAAGAAATCAAAAATGTAGCATTCCCTGCTTATCCCAGGGCTTCGCTTAATATTTCAAGGTTTCCCTTGAGTTAAAAGACTGATCCGCAGCCGGCATATTTCCCGCTTGGCTGCGGTTTTAGTCTTTATATTGTTTTCCGTAGGCTCCTCATGCCATGAATTTTTTTTATTTTTCCCTGTTGCGCGCCTTTCTGTTGTGCCTCCTGTTCACTGGGGGTGTATGGAGCCATGCTGTCCATGCCATAACCCCTGAAATATTGAAGACCTTAAGCACAGGGGATAATAGCGAAAGAATCGCCGCCATTGATGCCTTGGTATCTACCGCCGATGTAGATGCGTTGCCCATATTGCAAGCCCTTTTGGATGGCACGTTGCATGTGGTACCTGGGGGTGAAAAGGTAGTGATCTTAGACAAAGATGGGGCGCATGATGCCTTAACCAAACAGGTTATTGATCCTATACCCGCCGGTCTTGAAAAAATAACCATTAACAATCGTGTCCGCCGTATTTTGGATTCTGCATTGGCCGCTTTAAAATTATCTTTCCCCGATCCGCGAATACGGTTCGCCGCTGCTGAGCAATTGCAAGATCAGGCCAGTGAAGATTTTCAGCCCCTCATAGAAGCTGCGCTAAAAAAAGAACAGGATAGCGATGTGCGGGCGGCCTTGTCGCTGGCCAAGGCGGGAATCCATCTCAAAAATACCGATGCGGCGCTACGTCTTGAAGCGGTGCGGGTATTGGCGCGGAGTTCACGGGAATCAACCAAGGCGGCGTTGCTGGCATTGATAGAGAAAGATACGTCGGGAAATTACCCCGAGCCTGACCCGGCGGTACGTGCGGAAATTAAACGGTCATTAGCGGAGATTGATAGCCGATTGTCTACGGCAGAATATATTGGCCGGGTATTTAGCGGTATCAGTTTGGGTAGCGTGTTGTTATTGGCGGCGCTCGGTTTGGCGATCACCTATGGACTGATGGGCGTTATTAATATGGCGCATGGCGAACTGCTCATGATAGGGGCGTATACAACCTATATGGTGCAGGTATTATTTAAGAGCTATTGGCCTGAGATATTTGATGCCTATCTACTTGTTGCATTACCCGCTGCCTTTATTGTATCGGCATTGGTGGGCATCGCGATGGAACGTAGCGTGATTCGCTATTTATATGGCCGTCCTCTGGAAACGCTGTTGGCCACATGGGGCATTAGTTTGATTCTGATTCAAACGGTGAGGACAATATTTGGCGCACAGAATGTCGAAGTGGTTAATCCTGCGTGGATGTCCGGTGGCTTCGCGCTGGTTAGTAATTTGGTATTGCCGTACAACCGCATCGCCATCATTGTGTTTTCAATGATTGTTCTGGTGTTGATCTGGGTGTTGTTAAACCGCACGCGCCTGGGTTTGTTTGTACGCGCCGTCACGCAAAATCGCACCATGGCGGATTGTGCCGGTGTGCCTACCCGTAAAGTCGATATGTGGGCCTTTGGCTTGGGTTCGGGGGTTGCGGGGTTGGGCGGTTGCGCCTTATCGCAAATCGGTAATGTGGGTCCCGATCTGGGCCAGAGCTACATTGTGGATTCATTCATGGTGGTGGTGCTGGGGGGTGTAGGACAAATCGCAGGTACGGTATTTGCCGCATTGGGACTGGGGGTGATAAATAAATTTCTTGAGCCTTATGCAGGTGCGGTGCTGGCAAAGATTTTCATATTGGTGTTTATTATCATTGTTATTCAAAAACGTCCGCAAGGCTTGTTTGCTTTAAAAGGGCGAACGGTAGAAAATTAAAGGGCGAACGAATGACGCAGTATTTTTCAAATTTGTATGGTGCCAGAGGATGGGTGGCATTAGGCCTGTTCGGCCTGTTGTTTGTGATTGTGATTCCTGCGTTGAACCTTTTTTTGCCAGAAAGCAGTGTGTTGCGAGTGCCTGATTATGCCCTGTCCCTGATTGGGAAAATCATGTGCTATGCCATTGTTGCCATGGCCATGGACTTGATCTGGGGTTATGCGGGCATATTAAGTCTCGGGCATGGATTATTTTTTGCCTTGGGGGGTTATGCCTGTGGCATGTATTTGATGCGCATGATCGGTACTGAAGGGGAATATGGCAGTACATTGCCGGATTTCATGGTATTTCTGGACTGGAAGGAATTACCGTGGTATTGGCAGGGCACGGATATGTTTTTGTATGCCATGTTATTAGTGGTGCTTGTGCCTGGGCTGCTGGCATTTATTTTTGGCTATTTCGCATTTCGTTCGCGCATTAAAGGTGTGTATTTCTCAATTATCACCCAGGCACTCACGTTTGCTTTCATGTTGTTATTTTTCCGTAATGAAACAGGATTCGGCGGCAATAACGGCTTTACAGATTTTAAACGTATTCTGGGCTATTCATTAACGGATCCCGCGACCCGTGCGGGCTTGTTTATCGCTACGGCCATTTTTTTGATGGCCGCATTGCTGATGTGCCGCTTCATTGTGGTCTCAAAATTAGGGCGGGTATTAACCGCTATCCGCGACGCAGAAAGCCGGTTGATGTTCTGTGGTTATAACCCCCTGCATTATAAATTATTTGCCTGGACATTTTCGGCGGTGTTGTGCGGCATTGCTGGCGCGCTCTACGTTCCCCAGGTAGGGATTATTAATCCCAGTGAAATGTCCCCCGCCAATTCCATTGAAATCGCCATCTGGGCGGCGGTCGGTGGACGCGGCACTTTGGTCGGTCCATTGCTGGGCGCAGGGTTGGTGAATGGCGCCAAAAGTTGGTTTACAGCGGCTTTTCCGGAGTACTGGTTATTTTTTCTGGGCTTTATATTTATCATCGTCACTTTATTTTTACCACAAGGGGTGATTGGTTTATTGAAACGGTTTAAAAAGACATGAGTGGCATTCAGCAGAATGACGATGCAGGAGGGCAAGGATGGGTAGCTGATACCTCGGCGCTTGAGCATGTGCATGAATCAGGAACGCTGGATGTAACGCATGGCGTGATATTGTACCTGGAAGATGTGACGGTGAGTTTTGATGGGTTCAAGGCGCTTAACAAGTTGACGTTAAGCATCGATGTGGGTGAATTGCGTTGTATCATTGGCCCGAACGGTGCCGGTAAGACGACGCTAATGGATGTGATTACTGGAAAAACGCGCGCGGATTCTGGCACCGCTTTTTTCGGGCAGACCATCGACCTGCAAGCGCTGTCTGAATATCAGATTGCGCATGCGGGCATTGGCCGAAAATTCCAGAAACCTACTGTATTTCACAACCACAGCGTGTTTGAGAACCTGGAGCTGGCATTAAAGGCTGACAAGGGTTTATGGCGCAGTTTATTTGCGCGCTTAAGTGCGGGCCAGCAGGCCAGGATTGATGAGATCCTGGCGCTCATCAACCTGTCGGACCATGCTAAAACATTGGCTGGGTTACTTTCGCATGGGCAAAAGCAATGGCTGGAAATTGGTATGTTACTTATTCAAGAGCCAAAACTGTTGCTGCTGGATGAGCCTGTGGCGGGTATGACGGATCATGAAATAGAGCGCACCGCCGAATTGTTCAAGACACTGGCGGGCAAGCATTCGTTGATTGTGGTGGAGCATGACATGAATTTTATCAGCACTATTGCGCGCAAGGTGACGGTGTTGCATGAAGGCAGCGTGCTTGCGGAAGGGAATATGGAACAGATTAAAAACCACCCGCGCGTGATTGAAGTGTATTTGGGTTGATGGCTATGCTTTCTGTCAATGGCATTAACCAATATTATGGTGGCAGCCACATATTACGTGATGTTACTTTTGAGGTGCCTGAAGGTTCATGCACAGTGATACTGGGGCGCAATGGTGTAGGCAAAACCACCTTGCTGAAATGCCTGATGGGTGTGTTGCCAGTGGCCTCCGGGACTATTACTTTCGCGCAAAAAAACATTACTGAAATGCCGCCCCATAGGCGCGCCTGGTCAGGGATCGCGTATGTCCCGCAGGGGCGTGAGATATTTTCTCAGTTGAGCGTAGAGGAAAACCTGAAGATGGGCCTTGCCGGACGCCGCGACAAGGTGGTTGATATACCCGGCAGCGTGTTCGAAATGTTTCCGGTCTTAAAGAAAATGCTGGGGCGCCGCGGCGGGGACTTGTCAGGTGGGCAGCAACAACAGTTAGCTATTGGCCGCGCGCTCTGCGCCGCCCCCCGATTGTTGATCCTGGATGAACCCACGGAAGGCATACAACCGAATATTGTGCATGATATCAGCGAGGTGATTATCCGGTTGAATCGCGAACAGAATGTGACCGTGTTGCTGATCGAACAGAAACTGGCGTTTGCGCAACGTGCGGGCGACCATTTCCGCATTATGGAAAAAGGGCGTATCGTCGCTTCGGGTGCAATGGCGAGCCTGGATGAAAAAATAATCGGCCAATACTTGGCGGTATAGCTATTTTTATTCATCCCCGACCAGCGAAACTCAAGTTGATTGCGCGGAGGCCTGTCCTGGCCATAGATGGTCAGCATATCGTTTGAGCGCCTGCCAGGCAGGATGGGCATCTTGCGCCTCTTCGGTGAAGAAAGCATTGAGCGTGCGCTGCACTTTATTGAGCTGCCAAAGCAATTCGGCCTGCATGAGTTCCATTTCACGCAACTCTTCCATATCCGCCTCTTCTGGGGAATTTTTTTTGGCGTCCAGCCACGTAATTATTTCGCCGCGCACCATGCCGGATTTTATGATTATCCCCAATACTTGCGTAATGACTTTCGCGAGGGTCTTGCCATATTTTCCGTGGTGATTATGGGGGTCAATGAGTTCGGGCGGCAGGTTGGCCAGCATATTGACGGCACGTTGTATTTCCAGGGCGTTGTCATGAAGTTGTGTAATGAAGCCGGCATAGGTTTTTGTGCCGGAGGTATTGCTGCGGGATATGTTTGATTTTCCAAGGATGCCATGCGCCATGGCGTATACCGCGGGATGAAAAGCTTCCCCGTTCATTTGTAAAAATGGGGTGACATCGCGTATATTGCCCCCGGTTTTATTGAATTTTTTAAAGCGTAGCGCAGCTATGCTATCCGCCAACGCGACAATCTGTCCCAGTAGACTGAGTTGTTTTCCTTCAGTGGCCTTGGGATAACCCATTCCGTTATACCGCTCATGGTGTTCTACCACGGCCCGCGCCATTGTGGCAGGCATACCATGGGCATTTTCTACCAGGATGCCGCTTACGATGGAGTGGCTCTGCATGGCGTGCCAATCTTGGAATGTATAGGCGCCGGTTTTTTCCAGTAATATAGGCGGAAGATGCAACAAACCTATATCGCGCACCAGCGCGGCCATGGTTACACTGTAAAGGTCCAAGGTGGGCAGCTTCATCTCCCGGCCGATCAATGCCGCAAGCCATGAGCAAAATACCGATTGTGCAAATAACGAGGGTTTTTGGTTTTTCAGCACGGAGAGCTTTTGAAGCAATACTGGATGCAGGGGATGGTAAGAAAAGATCGCGTAAAAATCTTTCTCGAATAAAAATCCATCATGGATTTTCTTGATATCCGGTGCCTGAGTGCTTAGCTCTTCAAATGATTGGACCAAGGAAAGGGTGGTAATGCTGTCCGCAATGACAATTTGCTGTTCAATGGCGGCGGCCAGTTTATGCTGGGCAATGCGCCGCGCGGTGTCGTAGTGTATGTTTACGCCCTTGCGCGCGACCAATACACCTTGGGTATTATAAATGTCGCTGGAGGTGGTTACATCTTGTGTCTGGTTTACTTGGGCAAGATGTTCCATGTAGTGAACGGAGTGGAGATCTTGCAGCGCGGGGGTGGCAACTTTTTGTTTGTTGATGTCCGCCATCTTATGCCTTGTAGTGTATTTAGGGTGGTTATTTTATAGTGCTGGAGGTGGTGCGGGTAATGCAGGCGCATCTTTTTGCGCGTAAGGAATCATGATGCCGTGTTTTTTGAAAGCTTTCCAGATTGCCACATAAAGATCGGAGCGTACATTAGTGATGCCAGCTTCCGGATCATTGATCCATACGCTCATTTCCAGCGTAATGCCGGTGTCATTGAAATCTTTTAAGATGCAGCTGGGTGCCGGATCGCTGAGGACGCGAGCATGATCGCGGGCGAGGTCGAGCATGATTTGCATGGCGTACTCCGGATCATCGTGGTAGCTGATGCGCAGCGCCAATGAAACGCTCATGTTGGGGTTTGCATAGCTCCAGTTAATCACATCCGAGATGATGAGTTTTTCATTGGGGATAAGGGTATCAGACCCATCGCGCGTATGCACGACGACGTAGCGGGCGCGCATTTCCTGTACCCAGCCATAGGTGTTGCCAGTGGTGATGACATCGCCCGGCCGGATCGAACGGTCCATCACCAGGATAAAACCGCTGATAAAATTGCTGGCAATCCGTTGCAAGCCAAAACCTAACCCCACGCCCAAGGCGCCGCCAAAAACCGCCAGCGCGGTTAAATCAATGCCCGCGCTATACAATGAAAGTAGCAGGGCAAGCGTCAGCAACAGGAAGCGGCTGAACTTGGCGAGGCCGATGCGCATGCCAGCGTCCATGCCACTGGCGCCTGCCAGGCGTTTTTCGATAAAATTAGACAGCCATAACGCCAATATCAACAAGCTGGCGACGGCCAGGACTAATTTGGTGACCGTCAGCAGCGAAATGTGCACTTTACCCGCGTGGAACGCAATTTCGTCCATCGCGTTCAAAATATCCGGTAACCATCCCAATAAATGTAATGCGACGGCTACCCACAGCGTGGTGCTGATGATGCCTTCCCATGCTTTAAGGGTGCGGGTCGGATTAAAGCTGGTGCGCAAAATAAACACTGCCAGGCGAATGGTTGCCCAGGAAAGGGCCAAGGGCATTACGCTTTCGAGTAGTTCAATGTCTATGCGCGCCTTGCGTAAAATAACCCGTCCCACGGCCATGAACAGGAACATGCCAAAGGGAAAAATAATCCGCGATAATCCGCGCAAGAAGAAATCACGTAACCAGTGATCGGGGGAGTCGGCTGCCAATGTGGTGAGCCGTTGCGTCCAATAACGGTACAACCAGGCGCCAAACAAACCCGCGCAAACGATGATGCCGAGCTGTATTTGCACAGCGGGCGTGCTGAGGGCGTCCATCCAGTGACGTAATAACGTGGTTAAATCATCCATATCCATATCCATGTACTAAAAGTAGTTTAGGATGCTCTATGAATTCGATCAAAGCGCGAGGGAACGGCTCTCTTGAAGGAGTAGCGCCGCCTGCGGATTCCAGTACCGTGAATTTATAGCGGCACCCCCTAGTGAAAAAACAAGCGAAAAAACAAGCATGGCAAAGATACCCCTTAAGCCAATATAATGACACTTATGGATACCCCAGCGCTAGTTCGTGTTGAACACCTTTGCCGTTACTTTGGGGGGACCTGCGCGCTGAACGATCTCAGTTTTGAAGTCCACCGGGGAGAGGTGTTGGGGTTCCTCGGCCCTAACGGCGCGGGAAAATCCACCACCATGCAAATTTTGAGCGGTAATCTGGCTCCCAGCGCGGGGCGGGTGTTGATTAACGGCGTAGATATGCTCAAACAGCCCAGGCAGGCCAAGGCGGCATTGGGTTACCTGCCCGACCAACCACCGCTCTACCGTGAGCTGACAGTTGATGAATACCTGCAATATTGCGCGCGCCTGCGCCGCATCCCACGGGGTGAGCGACGCCTTGCCATCGAGCGCGCCAAACAGCGTTGCGGCCTCACCGAAGTCGGCCGCCGCCTGATCGGCAACCTTTCCAAGGGTTACCAGCAACGCGTGGGCATTGCCCAAGCGATTGTGCATATGCCCGCATTGGTAATTCTGGATGAGCCAACCGTAGGGCTAGATCCCATCCAGATGCGCGAGATTCGCGCCCTGATCCGCGAGTTAAGCGCCGAGCATGGCGTGATCCTGTCTACGCATATCCTGCCGGAGATACAGGCCACCTGTGACCGCGTGCAGATCATCCACAAAGGCCGGTTGATGTTGAGTGACACGTTGGCTGGCCTGCAAGCGCGCATGCATTCATCGAGCGTGGTGGTGGGCTTGCATAATATGCCGCCGCTTACCGAGCTTGCCGCGTTGCCGGGCATTGGGTCGGTGGAGCTTTTGGCGGATGGCCGGGTGCGCCTGCATCATGTTTCTCCAGATTTATTAACGCACAATCCTGCTGAGGCATTAGTGGCGCGTGCCGTACAGCAGGGTTGGCGGCTCTATGAATTAATTCCGGAACGGGCATCGCTGGAGCAGATTTTTGTTGACATCACCCGCACCGAACAACACCCGGCAGATGATGTTACGCGGGACGCGGCGGCATGATCATCTTTTCGATTGCCGCACGCGAGTTACGCAGCCTATTTCTTTCGCCGCTGGCCTGGACAATTTTAGCGGTGGTGCAATTTATTCTCGCGTACATCTTTCTTGCCCAAGTGGATGTTTTCCTGCAAGTGCAACCGCGCCTCGCCGCGTTGGAGGGCGCCCCCGGCATGACCGAGCTGGTGATTGTGCCGTTGTTTGGGAATGCCGCTATTTTGCTGTTGCTGGTGGTGCCGTTGGTGACAATGCGCCTGATTAGCGAGGAACGCAAAGCACAAACCATCAGCCTGTTATTTTCTTCCCCGGTTTCCATGGCCGAGATTATTCTGGGGAAATACCTAGGTATCATGGGTTTTCTGCTGATCATGCTATCACTGATTACGCTGATGCCATTGGCCTTGTTGCTGGGGGGCGCGCTGGACGGTGGCATGCTGTTGTCAGGATTGCTGGGGCTGGGCTTGCTGCTGGCTAGTTTTGCGGCGGTGGGATTGTTTATGTCAACCTTGACGGCGCAGCCGGTAGTTGCGGCAGTCAGTACGTTCGGTGTGCTCCTGCTTTTATGGCTCCTCGATTGGGCGGGCAATAATGGCGCTGAAAATAGTCCTAACGTGGCAGGCAGCATATTTGGTTATTTATCCATGTTACGCCATTATGAAACGCTGCTCAAAGGCATGTTTGATAGCAGTGACGTCATTTATTATGTGCTGCTGATCGTCTTGTTTCTTGGCCTGAGCGTGCATCGCCTTAATGCCGATCGGATGCGGCCCTGATCTATGCCATTATTTATGAAGGCCACCCATAAAACACGCCGTTTTCTGCGATTGAAAAATACGTTGCTGGTAGTGTTGTTCATCAGCATCATCGGTATGCTGGCCTGGTTAAGCACGCGCTACGACTATCAGGCAGACTGGACAGCCAGTGGCCGGCACACCCTCTCTGCAGCCAGCGTCGCATTGCTGAATCAGGCCAAAGGCCCGATTACGGTGAGCGCCTTTGTGCGCGCAGTAGGCAGTAATCGCAAATCCATCACAGAAATGATCGCGCGCTACCAGCGCCACAAAGCGGATATTCAATTGACCTTTGTCGATCCCACCGCAGCGCCCAATCAAGTGCGTGATGAAGGCGTCAGCGCCGAGGGTGAGCTGGTGCTGCGTTATGCAGGCCGCAAGGAAATAATCCGCGACACCAGTGAACAGGGCATTACCAATGCCCTGCAACGCCTGCTCCGTAATGGTGAGCGCTGGATAGTGTTTCTGGAAGGCCATGGCGAACGTAATCCGCTGGGCCGTGCTAATCATGATCTTGGTGATTGGGTGCGCCAGATCGAGGCCAAAGGGTTCAAGGCGCAAACCTTGAATCTGGCAACCCACGGGCAAATTCCTGACAACACCACGACACTTGTCATTGCTGGCCCGCAACTTGATTTACTGCCCGGCGAAGTCACGCTGATTCAGCGTTATCTCGCGCAGGGAGGTAGCCTGTTGTGGTTGGGTGATCCTGGTTCGTTACATGGCCTGGCGCCCATTGCGCGGTTGCTGGGAGTGGAATTTTTGCCCGGCGTGATTGTTGATCCCAGCGTGCAAGTCTATTCCATTAACAATCCTGCCTTTGCCCTTGCGGCGGATTATGGCAATCACATCATCACGCGTGGTTTTAACGTTATTACACTTTTTCCTATCGCGAGTGGCTTGAAAATCACTGCACCCGAAGGTTGGCAAAGCCAGCCATTCATTATCACGGGCGAACGTAGCTGGGCAGAAACCGGCCCGCTCGCCGGTGAGATACGCTATACTGAAAATGAAGATATTGCAGGACCATTAACCTTGGGTGCCAGCATCAGCCGTACCCTCACGCCCGATGACAAGACACGCATCCAGCAGCGGGTAGTTGTGCTGGGGGATGGTGATTTTCTCTCGAACGCGTATCTTGGCAATGGTGGCAATCTCAATCTGGGAATGAATATCATGAACTGGCTGAGCCGTGACGAAACCTTGATCGCTATCCCCGTCAAAACCGCCCCCGACCTTAATCTGGCATTGTCTCCTGTGGCGTCGGGGATTATTGCCGTGACATTCCTGTTTGGCATTCCCTTGCTATTGGCAGGCGCTGGTTTATTGATCTGGGTGCGGCGCCGCAGGCAATAAAACATGCCCGAACTACCCGAGGTCGAAACCACCCGTCGTGGCATTGCGCCCCACGCGCTAGGCCAGCGCGTGACGCAGGTTATCGTGCGCAACCCCCGCTTGCGTCAGCCCGTGTCTTCCCAGTTGGCGACTGCTCTGGCCGGGCAGACCATTCATGCCATAGACCGGCGCGGCAAATATTTATTACTGCGCAGCAGCGCCGGTACGGTGATTATCCATTTGGGCATGTCAGGAAATTTACGGGTATTGCCCGCAAACATTCCTGCAGAAAAACACGACCATGTCGATATTGTATTAGCCAGCGGCCAGTGCTTACGGCTGCGTGACCCCCGGCGTTTTGGCGCCGTGGTCTGGACAGGCGATGACCCGCTCCAGCATGCGCTGCTACGGAATTTAGGCCCGGAACCGCTGGATAACAATTTTACTCCGGTTCATCTTTACCAAAGCTCGCGTGGCCGCATACTCAGCGTAAAACAGTTTATTATGGACAGTCATATTGTCACCGGCGTAGGTAATATTTATGCGAGTGAAAGCCTGTTCCTGGCAGGCATTCATCCTGGAAGCAATGCCGGACGCATTGCACTGAAACGCTATGAGCGGCTCACCGCCGCCATTAAACAGGTATTGAATGCCGCTATTATCCAGGGCGGCACCACCCTGCGTGATTTTTATAATGGCGAAGGCAAGCCGGGATATTTTCAGCAACAACTTAACGTGTATGGCCGCGCTAGCGAGCCATGCCATTCCTGCCAACGGCCCATCGCGCAACTGCGGCAGGGGCAGCGCTCAACCTTTTACTGCACCGGCTGTCAAACCTGATTTTTTCAACAAAATACATAGGCGGAAATAGATGGGCAATATAGATTTAATGAAGCTGTTTGACAAGGTAGTTGGCATTGTGTTCGGCTTCATGTTGCTGTTCATTACCTTGGGCATCATCATCGGTGTGATACGTCTTTTTATGTATACCGGTGATTTGATCATGGAAAAAGAGCTTACCCTGCAATACTCCAAGATCATCTCGGATGTGCTCACGCTGTTTATCCTGATTGAACTGTCGCGTTCGCTGGTAGAGTATTTCAATACCAAGCGTTTACGCATGACATTTATTGTCGACGCTGCCATCGTCTTTGTGTTGCGTGAAATCATGATCAAGCTTTTCGAGCACAAGGTCACGCCGGATGAGCTCTACGCGCTCAGTGCCTTGCTGTTGGTGTTGACGGTATTGCGGATTGGTTCAGTGCTGATGTATCAGCGCGAAAAAGTACTGGCTAAAGCGGGATCTGTCGCTACCGAAGAAGGTTAAAAGGGCGCTTTTTCAGGGGCGCCCAGCCCCCTTTATTTTGTTGGTACTTCTGGCGGAGTGATGGTGGCGGGCGGCCGAAAAGCTGCTCCTGGCGGCTCTTGCGCTCGCCGCACTTGGGCATCCATACCCGGCGCATGCGGCGGCGCCCCCGGTGGTTTCGCTGCCACTTCACGTATCTTTACAATTACACCCCCCTGCTGCAACG
>JAGVME010000059.1 GCA_020053945.1 Gammaproteobacteria bacterium | reverse complement strand
CTTCGCCTTGCGCTCCAAGCTCTACATCAAAGCCATCAAGCTGGCCTATGATGAGCTGCTGAGTATGCGGGCGGCTGCGTAACATCAGTTTTTAATATAGACCCAGGCATTTCCGTCCAGGGGTACGGAGGCGGGTAGGGTGTCTGGCGTGAAATGGGCGTTACCGGCTTGACCGGGAAACGGGTCGCCGCTGCTGCCATCATCACCGCCAAAAATATGCAATGCGTTGTCGCCGTCGGCTTCGATTAATGTGATGCCGGGTCGTGTGCGATTATTGTTTACGGTATTGTTAGGCAGGCCTTCGGCAATCGCTATTTCATCGACAAGCCTACTAATAATCCTTCGCCGGGCAGGCCACTGTCAAACCCTGTATTGGGGTCGGTTTTACGCCGATTTTCCAGCAAATAGTATTGCGTGGATGTGGTTGGGCTCGCCAGTAATTTAAATACAGTGGGATTGGTTTCAGCCGCCGCTAATGCCTGTATGCCAGGATCGGTGTCAGTGGCGAATGTCTGTGGCACGATCCATTTTAGGTAGGCTTTGCTCCAGGCTTCCAAATGCGCGGGCGAACTGCCCGTAATTCCATCCGCTCCTTTCGTGTAAATACCACCGCCCATGAGCCCCCACGTGCCGACGCCATCCCAAGTGGGCGCGGTTGATGTGTCGTATAGGTCTGGTAGGCCCAACCAGTGGCCAAATTCATGCGCATAAATACCGAGCGGGTCAACCGTGTCACCGTCTTGGGTGCCGGTTTGTGACATGATCAATGCTTCTGTAATGGAGATGCCGTCGGCTATTAAAGGCGTGGGTGTGCTGTTATTGGGATTGATCGCGGTATCTACATAATGCAATGACCAGATGTCGCCAGGTGTATTGTTGCTGATATCCGTTTCTTCCCCGACACCCGCATGAATGATCATAATGGCATCATAGACGGTAAAGTCCGTGCTAGCATCGGCCACTGTAACGCTGTCATAGATCAGGTTTTCAAGATGCGCGGGTGTTTCGCCACCATATTGCGCCATGGTTTTTGGTAAACGATAAATGGTGGGTGAGATAGTAATATCAAGGGTCAGTTTGCCGTAGGAAACTTCGGCGTAATAGTTAATCAGAGCGAGGCGGTTTTTGTTGGCCCAATAATCGGCATCGCTGTTGCGGGCATACAAGGGGTCTGTCCATACGCCAGTGCCGGTGGTGGTGACCTCGGTATCGGTGGGGAAATCCACGCGTAAAAACAATACTTTTACTGTGGTGGGGTAGGTGGCGGGGGCAAATGCCGCAGCGCGGTTTTGCGCGGGCGCGCGTAGGTGAAAAGGTAAGCCAAGTTTGGCAATGAAAGGTTCGTGCCGTCCCGATATATGGGGAGTGGCCCACGCCGATATTGACCCTGTGTATACCAGGCAAGCGGCAAGAAAAACCCATAGGCATCTTATCATGCGGCTAATACACAATGCGGTTTCTGCCTTCGGCTTTGGCTTGATAGAGTTTTTGGTCGGCGCATTCGATCAGGCTTTCAGGAGATTGGGCAGTATCTGTGCCGGTGTATACGCACACGCCAAACGATGCCGCTACCGCCAAATCCCCCGCGCTGGTTTTAATGGGGCGCTGGCTCAAGGTGCGGCGGATGCGTTCAAAAATATCGGGATTGATGCGCGTGGCATCGGCGTAATACATGATGATGGCAAACTCTTCCCCACCCATGCGCACTACAGTATCGGTGGGACGTACGGCGCGGTTGAGGCGTTTGGCAAAGGCCACCAGCACTTCATCACCCACCGTATGGCCATGTGTGTCATTGATATTTTTAAAGTGGTCTATGTCGACAATTGAGACGCAAATTGCACCACCGCGGGCCAGGGTTTCCGCCAGCAATGCTTGCAAGTGGCTTTGCATATGGCGGCGATTGCTGAGTCCGGTGAGGGGGTCAGTGGTCGCCATTTCCTGCAATTGCTGATTGCTGGCAGCAAGATCTTGCGTCATGTCCAGCAGGGAATTTTGCAGCGCGGCGATGCGCCCGGCGGCATACACACGGGCGGTGAGTTCGCGTTCGTTGACGGGTTTGGTCAGATAGTCGTCTACACCGCGCTCAAATGCGATTTCCAGGTTTTCGATGCCTTCTTTGGCGGTGAACAATATCACGGAGGTGTAGTGGTTGTTTTCTTCGTCTTGCTGGCGGATGCGGTCAGTGAGCTCCAGGCCATCCATGCCTGGCATGATCCAGTCTGCCAGCACTACATCGGCGGGGTGGGTTGCGAGTAATGCCAGCGCTTCGTTGGCGGTATTGGCGATGCGTATATTGTGATAGCCAGTTTTAGTGAGCGCGCCGCGGATGGTTTCGCAACTGAGCGGCATATCGTCAGCGACAAGAATGGAAAGGTCATTTCGAATCATAGCAATTCCCGCCCCATGCGTTATAAAGTCATTGTCCTATGTTTTAGGATTACGGTAAACCTGCCGCTGACGCGCACCCCAGAGGTTGCAGCATACTCCACCGGTTGACCACCGCGCAAAACAGTTGGGCTGTTTTTTGCGCATCATAAATGGCGGAATGCGCTTCCTCATTGTTCCAGTCCAGCCCTGCCGCCTGCACGGCCCGCGCCAGCACGGTTTGGCCATAGGCAAGACCGCCCAGGGTAGCTGTGTCAAAGGTGCTAAAGGGATGGAAAGGGTTACGTTTGATTTTGGTCCGCGCGACGGCCGCATTCAAAAAACCCAGGTCGAAAAATGGATTATGGCCCACCAATATGGCGCGTGTACAGCCGTGCTCTTTAACCGCTTTGCGCACGGCATTAAAAACGGTTTGCAAGGCGTCGTCTTCTGTTTTGGCGAGACGGAACGGATGATAGGGATCAATGCCGGTGAACGCCAGCGCCGCCGCTTCGAGGTTTGCGCCCGCAAATGGCTGCACATGGCAGGCGTGGGTTTCATGAGGGTGTATCAGCCCCGCTGCATCCATGTGCAGCGTCACGGCGGCAATTTCCAGTAACGCATCGGTTTGCGCGTTAAATCCCGCTGTTTCCACGTCCACGACGATGGGCAGGAAGCCGCGAAACCGTTGCGCAAACGGAGATTTGGTGGCGGCAGCCACGGCCTCAGTCATGATCCAGCGTCCAAGCGATGTTCCCGTTGGCGCGGAAGGGTACTAACACGTCATCGTTTAATGTATAAGTGGCCGGGACACGCCAGGCATTTTTGCGCAGGGTAATACGCGCGCTATTGCGTGGCAGCCGATAAAAATCCGCGCCATAAAAGCCCGCGAATCCTTCCAGCTTGTCCAAGGCGCCGGCTTGTTCAAAGGCTTCAGCATACAGCTCAATGGCGGCATGCGCGGTGTACATCCCCGCGCAGCCACAACTGGTTTCTTTGGTGGGCTGGGTGTGGGGCGCGCTGTCAGTGCCGAGAAAGAATTTCGGGTTGCCGCTAATGGCGGCAGCGACCAGCGCCAGGCGATGGGTTTCGCGCTTCAGCACCGGCAAGCAATAATAATGTGGGCGTATACCGCCGGCCAGCATGGCGTTGCGGTTGAGCAGCAAATGATGCGCAGTAATCGTCGCGGCCACATTGGGCGATGCGGTGCGTACAAAGTCTACCGCTTCTTTCGTGGTGATGTGTTCGAAGACAATGCGCAGCCCCGGAAAGCGCTGGGTCAGCGGAATCAAGTGGCGTTCAATGAACACACGCTCGCGGTCAAAGATGTCGATGTTGGTATCCGTCACTTCGCCGTGGATGAGCAACGGCAAGCCGTGTTCCTGCATGGCCTCCAGTGCCGGCCAGGTTTTTTCCAGCGCGGTAACGCCCGCGTCGGAATGGGTGGTGGCGCCTGCGGGATAAAGCTTCACTGCCGCTACATGGCCGCTCTGTTTGGCGCGCATGATTTCCTGTGCGGGGGTAATGTCAGTGAGATACAGCGTCATCAGCGGTTCAAAAGACTGGCCTGCGGGCAGCGCCGCCAGAATCCGCGCCCGGTACGCCAGCGCCATCGCCGTGGTGGTTACGGGCGGCTTGAGATTCGGCATGACAATGGCGCGTGCAAAACTGCGTGCGGTGTGCCGTACCGTTGTGGCCAACGCTGCGCCATCGCGCAGGTGAAGATGCCAGTCATCGGGGCGGGTGAGGGTGATGTGTTGCACGGGTATGATCCAATTAAAGCAATGATCGTTATTATGGCATTTTACGGGGTTATAGGCTGGAAAATCCCATAAGAGCCTCTGAGAAGTGTTCTGCGCTAACTCGGTTGTTCAGATTGAATGCGTTTCTTGAGAGTCCGTGCCGTCGCCACGGCCTCCCGTAGCGCCGATTCCGGCGCATTGCTGTAGCGTTTCACTACCTCGTCGCAGACGGCAATGGCCTCTTTGTTACGTTGTAGTTGGCTGAGCACGACGCCCTTATTGATCAGCGCAGACGCCACCTGCACGCGAAGCGCCGCCTCCGGCGCTTCGCCGTAGCGTTTCACCACCTCTTCGTAGACGGCGATTTCCTTTTCGAAGTGTTGCAATTCGCTGAGTGCGATGCCCTTATTGATCAGCGCAGACGCCACCCGCACGCGAAGCGCCACCTCCGGTGCTTCGCCGTAGCGTTTCACCACCTCGTCGTAGACGGTGATGGCTTTTTCGTTCTGTTGTAGTTGGCCGAGTTGGACACCCTGATTGACCAGCGCCTTCCCCACCGCCACGCGAAGCGCCTCCTCCGGCGCTTCGCCGTAGCGTTTCACCACCTCGTCGTAGACGGTGATGGCTTTTTCGTTCTGTTGTAGTTGGCCGAGTTGGACACCCTTATTGACCAGAGCCTTCGCCACTGCCACGCGAAGCGCCTCCTCCGGCGCTTCGCCGTAGCGTTTCACCACCTCGTCGTAGACGGCAATGGCCTTTTCGCTCCATTGTAGTTGGCTGAGCACGACGCCCTTGTTGATCAGCGCAGACGCCACATGCACGCGAAGCGTCACCTCCGATGCTTCGCCGTAGTCTTTCACCACTTCGTCGAAGATGACGATGGCCTCTTCGTTTCTTTGCAGTAGGCCGAGTGCACCGCCCTTATTGGCTAGAGCCAGTGCCCGATCCATCAGTGACTCGGCGATAGACGCTGCTTTGTCGAAATGCTCGGCGGCGCGTTCATATTTGCCTTGTTCATAAGCCTGTATGCCGAGTGCGAGCTGATCGCTGAAATGGTATTCCTTGGATAGGACTGATTGGGTTTTCTTGGCGGTCTCTTCTGCTCCCGGTTTCTGTTCTGGCGTTCCCGGTTTATCATTATCGCGCGAGATGATGGGAGAGTAACCTTCAATAAGTCCCTTGTGTCGAGCATTCAACTCCTGCGTGACTTCATGTGCCTTTCGCAAATCCTCGAGCCTCTTGTCCGCGACCACCTGGATGTCTTTGAGTGCCTTGTCCACCGCAGGCCGCAGGTCTGCCTCAATATATTCTTTTGCCCGTTTCTTGATCTCTTCCTGCGCCTCGTCTCTCGCGGCTCCCACGGCTTCGCTTTTAGAACGGATGCTGAAAAATACCACTGTGATCGTGATCAATGCGCCGAAAAACCCGATCATCAATCCAAGATCACCGATGCGCTCGTCTTGCATCTGCAAACGCTCTTTGAAAAACTCGAGTTTTTGCTGCTGAAGTTTGAGGTCGGTGGCAACCTCGGCGGTGACCGGTAAGGCGTGCGCGGCGGGAACCGCGATGGCTACCGATGGCGGCGCATCTGGTTGCGCCGCCATCACCGGCAAGGCCAACAAGAGTAGCGCGCACAAAAAAGCCGTGACGATTTTTTTCATACCCGTTCCCGTTGTGTCTGGATCATCGTCTATTCTTCAAATCTCTTCGGGTTTGATTCCCCGCAATTCGCCTGGAGGAGCCTACTTTTGGTGCAGCGTTTATTGTCATCCCGAACGGAGTGAGGGATCTTGCTTAAGATTCCTCGCGGTGCTCGGAATGACATCGAAAATCCCCGCAGCTTGCTGCGGGGATTTTTATTGGTGTAGCGTATTTTCACCCCGAAGAATACCTCGTGCGGGGCTCTATATCCAAGCACTTTCCGTGGCTGGTGGTTAAGTCTCCCTGCCGCCCTCAACACGTGCCATCAGTTGTGTTGACCAGTTTCCTGCTCTGGAGAAGACTGTCTCAATAGCCCATTGCTATTTTCGTTGGGGGGCCGCTCCCAGGAAAGGGTGAAAATGGGCAAAGTAGATGCCTGTCTTGAGCGTGGCAGCCATTTTTTTATGTGCAGCAAATGCCTTGCCATTGTAAATAGTTTTTGTATAAATTACCGTCGTATAAATGAAGCGTGGTGGCCATCGGTTTTTACGGTGTGCTGGTATCACAACGCTTTTTCCACTATATTACGCCCTTAATATACAAGGATGCTGATGAAAAACAATAAAATAGCTTTTGTGGGTGGGGGTAATATGGCGCGTAGCCTGATCGGCGGTTTAATTGCCGACGGTTATCAGGCGTCTAATATCTGGGTTGCTGATCCCCATGCTGCCCAGCGTGATGGCCTGCGGCAGGCTTTTTTAATCCATGCCACCGCCGGGAATCAGGAAGCTATTGCGCACGCTGACATAGTGATTTTCGCGGTGAAGCCACAAGCTCTCAAAAGCGTTGCCCAAGATATAGCGCTAGCCCTCCAGAAAAAAAAGCCACTTATCATCTCCATTGCCGCAGGCATTCGTGAGCCTACCCTGAATGAATGGTTAGGCGGGCACCATGCTATTGTACGCGCGATGCCCAATACGCCTGCTATGGTGGGCAGTGGCGCCACGGCATTATATGCCAATGGTCAGGTTTCAAAGCAGCAACATAATCTTGCCGAGTCAATAATGCGTGCGGTGGGGTTGGCGGTGTGGGTAGACGATGAAGCGCATATGGATATTGTGACGGCGCTGTCGGGCAGTGGTCCCGCGTATTTTTTTCTGGTGATGGAAGCCCTTGAGAAGGCCGCTGTTGATTTGGGGCTGCCTGCCGGAACTGCCCACCTGTTAACGTTGCAAACCGCCTACGGCGCCGCCAAAATAGCGCTGGAGAGCAATGAAAGCACGGCGGCGCTGCGCATGCGTGTCACCTCGCCGGGCGGTACCACCGAACAGGCCATTAAAGTATTGCAGGAAGGACAAGCCCCGGCATTATTCAATGCGGCGTTGCTGGCGGCGCATCGCCGTTCCACAGAACTGGCTGAACTATTGGGAGCCTCGCCATGATCGAAAATCCCTATCTGTCCGCGTCCGGAATTTTTGTGGTAAAAACGATCTTTGACCTGTTTATTGGCGCGGTCGTATTACGTCTTTTATTGCAATGGGCGCGCGCCGATTTTCGCAATCCGGTGAGCCAGTTTTTAGTTAAAGTCACCAATCCCGTGATTATTCCCTTACGGCGCATTGTACCGGGCGTGGGGGGAATTGATACCGCCTCGGTCATTGTGCTGCTCATCCTACAAGTGGTTAAAGTGTGGCTCATCCATGTGATTGCAGCCCAATCCCCTTCGATAGGGGGATTGTTGGTGCTGTCACTGGCGGATTTTGTGGAATTAATGATCGGTATATTCACCATCACCATTATATTGCAGGTGATTTTAAGCTGGGTCGGGCCGCGTACCCATAATCCGCTGAATGGACCGCTCCATGCGTTAAATGAACCTTTGCTGGCGCCTTTGCGCCGTATTATTCCCACTATTTCTGGGTTTGACCTTACGCCAGTGGCATTATTGCTTATTCTTCACCTGATGAAGATCCTAGTGGTAGCTCCTTTGACAGATCTAGGGCGGGGGTGGGGGTAAGCGCACCTATGACGCGCTGAGGGTGCATCGCGGCATTGCCCTGATTAATCCCGCCGCTCGCCTGGAAGGGTGTCGACGAAGGTACGCTCCTACTTTTAGTACCCTGGAAACTCTTCGCTGCGCTAAACCCTTCGCTTGCGCTCTAACTTGATCGAAATCGTAGACGGATTCTAAGATGGACCTACCGCATAAAAATACTTCATACATTCAGTATTTGGGTGGCGTGCCGCTATTCATTGAGCCAGGGCACGTTGAATCGGGTGTTTAGGGTTAGGATCGGTGATGGTACATTTCGCAGGGCAGTGCCAGGCGCGAAGCGCACGATGAGGCAGGCCACACAAGCGCTAAGCTAAAGCCTCCGGGAAAACGACCGATAACCGGATTGGGGCTGTGCGGTAAGTTGGCGTATGGAACGCAGGGTGATGTTTTTTATGTTCACAGGCAGTGAGTAGGGGCATGGAAGAAGATCGTTTTCAACAACAAATGCGTGCTTTCGACCAATGGAAGGCCGACATTACCCAGACTATACAGCGTCTCCAGGAATGGTTGGACAAGCAGCAATTGGGCAGCTCGGAAATTACCCTGCGCCTCTATGACGCTATTGAAACATTGCGTGTGGACCGGTTGACTATCGCGTTTGTGGCAGAATTTTCGCGTGGTAAAACCGAGTTGATCAACTCTATTTTCTTTGCCGATTACAAGCGCCGTTTGCTGCCTTCCGACGCGGGCAGGACTACCATGTGCCCCACGGAATTATTTTACGATGGACAGGAAGATGCCGCATACATCCGCTTGTTGCCCATTGAGACCCGCCTTGAAGACAGCAGCATCGCCGACCTTAAGCGTGACCCGTCACGCTGGACAACGTTTTCCCTTGATATAAATTCACCCGACCAAATGGCCGACACCATGCAGCAAGTTGTGAAGGTCAAACAGGTTCCAGTGGCCGAAGCAAAACGCCTGGCTCTCTTTGTTGAAGAACCAGGGGCCGCCAATGGAAATGGTGGGCCAAAATCCGTGGCGGCAGATACCGTAGAAATTCCCCAATGGCGTCATGCCATGATCAGTTTCCCGCACCCTTTATTAAAGCAGGGGTTGGCGATTCTCGATACCCCCGGCCTTAATGCGCTAGGCAGCGAGCCGGAGCTGACCTTGAACATGTTACCCAATGCACAGGCGGTATTATTTGTGCTGGCAGCCGATACGGGCGTCACGCGCAGTGACCTGGATATGTGGCAAAACCATATTAGAAGTTGCCGGGGCGGGTCCGGCGTCGGCCTGGTGGCCGCCCTCAATAAAATTGATACCCTATGGGATGAAATCAAGAACCAGGGACAAATTGACGCCACCATTGAGTCACAGCGCAAAGAAACGGCCCGCATGTTGGGCATAGAGCCTGCAAGTGTGTTCCCGGTTTCAGCGCAAAAAGGCTTGCTGGCTAAGATCCGCCAAGACCCTGAATTGCTGGAACGCAGCCGTCTACCCTTGTTGGAACGTTTCTTATCAGACAATGTCGTGCCCGCGAAACAGGCGATTGTAAACAGTAATGTAATAGAAAAAGCCGGCTCCATTATTGAGGACACCCGCAATACACTGAAGGTGCGGGCGCAAGGCGTGCAGAAACAGCTTGATGAGCTGCGTGGGCTGGACAGTACCAATGCCGATGTGCTGCAACACCTGGTGCGTAAAACCCGCGATAAACAGGCGGCATTCAACAAAAAAACCGAGCACTTCCAATCCAGCCGCCGGGTTCTGGCACAGCAGGCCAAGGTCATCATGGACGCGCTGAACCTGACGGTCTTCGACAAAATGATCGCGACATCACGTAAAGATATGGAAGGCAGCTGGAGTACCGGCGGCTTGAAAAAAGGCATGCAGGTATTTTTTGATAACATGCGCGACACCATGCAGATTGTGGCCCGGCAGGCAGATCAAACCTATGCGGTAGTGCAAACCATCTATGCGAAATTCCAGGAAGACGGCGCGCCACTGGGCACGGCGCCAAAAATGTTTTCTGTGAAGAAATACACCGATGAGTTTGACAAGCTCTATGAAGAAGCCGAGAAGTTCCGCAACAGTCCCGTCACCACCATGACAGAGCAGAGTTTTGTCGTGAAGAAATTTTTTATCTCATTAGGTAGCCATGCGCGGGTGATCGTTTCCAAGGCTAACCAGGATGTCGATAACTGGCTGAAAGAAATCATGCAACCCCTGATTAAGCAAGTCAATGAAAGCAAACAGCAGTTGGAACAGCAACTGGAAACGCTGAACAAGATCAATGATTCAAAAGATACCCTTGAAGCCAAGATTAAGGAAATTGACGCGCGTCATATTGCCCTTGATGTGCAGATAAACGACCTGGATGCCATCGACAAGGCATTGCGGGCGCCCGTGGCGGGTGTGGCAGCGAAATAGATTTTCAACAACCTGTTAGGGAACCTTTGGGTGTACCCAACAGTTTCCCGGCATACGGATGTGCCACTTTTTGAAATGAAGCAAAAAACTTATTTGTGCAGCGGTCGCTTCCGGCATCCTGCGCCGCCCATGGATGGGCCAGTGCCGTGAGCGCAGGATGCGCGCTGGGCAGGATGCCCAAGTGCTGCGAGTGCATGGATGCACGGGAGCAGCCTGGAACGGCCCTACCGCGACACTTACACATCCTTGTGCAGCGGTCGCTCCCGGCATCCTGCCTCCCGCGACACTAGCACATCCCTGTGAAGCGGAAACATCTTGTCTGGATTCAAGATTCCCTTCGGATCAAACTGCGCTTTAATTTGCCGCATGAGTTTCAGGGTGGTGGGGTCAATCTCCCGGTCAATGAAGTCGCGTTTCTCAATGCCCACGCCATGTTCGCCTGATAAGGTGCCGTTTAGCTGCAATACCAGGCTGAACATTCTGTCCAGGCATTGCTCGGCACGGTGCATTTGCGGGGCGTTTTCCGGGTCTACCAGCAAATTAACATGAATGTTGCCATTGCCTGCATGCCCAAAGTTGACGATGGTGATGTCAAACTCTTGCGACAACAGTTCCAACCCATCAATCAATTCCGGCATTCTTGATACCGGGACCACAATATCCTCGTTAATTTTTTTCGGCGCGATGGTGCGCAATGCCGGGGATAACGCTTTGCGCGTAGCCCACATGTCATGAATTTCCTGCGCGGTGCGTGCGACTTGAATAGTGAGCATCTCGTCGCTTTGTGCGGCACGCGTGATGGCGGCCACCGCTTCGTCCATGGCGACCTGTGCGCCATCTACCTCAATCATTAATAATGCACCGGCACCGGTGGGTAAATCAGCTTTGGAATAATTGCGGATCATTTCTATGGCGCGCCCATCAATGAATTCCAGGGCGCAGGGTGTCATCGGTTGCGCCATGATGCGTGAAACCGCGCTGGCTGCCGCACGCATTGTGCTATAAATAGCGCGCAAAGTACGTTTGGCTTCGGGTAAAGGCGTCAGCTTGAGGGTGGCTTCGGTAATGATGGCGAGTGTGCCTTCTGAGCCAATCACCAGGCGGGTCAAGTCATACCCCACCACGCCTTTGGTGGTGTAGACGCCCAGACGCACTTCGTCGCCCGCGCCTGTGACGGCGCGTAACCCCAGCGTGTTTTCGCGTGGCGTACCGTATTTTACGGCGCGTGGCCCCGCAGAATTATAGGCAAGGTTTCCGCCCACGGTGCAATAGGCGGCGCTGGTGGGGTCGGGTGGCCAGAAAAAGCCATGCTTTCCCGCGGCATTTTGCACTTCCTGATTGGTGACGCCAGGCTCGACGACGATCACGCGATTGTCAGGGTCAACGCTAATGATGCGGTTCATGCGTTCCAATGACAAGACCACACCGCCATGCAGCGGCACCGTTGCGCCAGTGGTGCCAGTGCCACGGCCGCGTGCCACCAAGGCGACATTATGTTCATTGCACAGCAGCACAATGTCACGCACCTGGGTATGGGTGGTGGCAAATGCCACTAACTCGGGTGGCGCATGACGGCGGCTATTGTCATAACCGTAAGGCCAGCAATCCGCGATCTCGCTGAGAACACACTCTGGCCCAACGATGGCGGCAAGCTGATGCTGGAAGGTGGGTGGCACCATAACTATTAATCAATATACTCAAAGATTTTAATGACACGTTGCACGCCGTCAATATTGCTGGCGATGTCGCTGGCGGTGTCGGCTTCGGCGTGGGTTACCAGCCCCATCAAATATACCACGCCGTTGTCGGTGACGACCTTGATGTGATTGGCGGCGATATTTTTTGTGCCGAGCAACGTGCTTTTAATGCGCGTAGTAATCCAGCTATCTTTGGTGTTAACCTGGAATGCGATGGGTTCGCCAATCGTGATTTCATTGTGGACACGCCGCACTTTGTTGATGTCGGTAACCCGGTTCACGGCGCGGTCACGCAATTCTTCCGTGGGGGTTTGCCCGGTAAGCAACAAGAGCCCATTAAACGCCGTGGCATTGATGCGCGCCTTGTCGGCCAGTTCCTTGTCGCCAAATATGGAATTGATGGCTTTTATTTCAATTGACTGGTCTTCGACGAAAGTGCCCGCAGTGCGGCGGTCTCCCGCCACGGACGCACCGGCGGCGCCACCGGCGACCAGTACGCCCGCGCAACCTTGCAACAAAATAACCGTTAAACATCCGCTGATAAGTAATAATGAAATTTTCTTGTCCATACTTTAATGCTCCTTAAGTAATTAAGTGGCCACTTTCAGGGAGAAGCGTCGAAGGCATTTTTTATCCACTCAATTTCAGCGGTATGCCCGGATTTTCCCTGTACGCTGACAGAAACCACATCAAAGCGCGCGGGGGATTTTGCGGCCGCTTTGTTTGATTGTAAGTAGTGTAACGCAGTGGCGGTTAATTTGGCTTGCTTGTGGCGGTCCACGCTTTCCGCGCCGCTGCCGAAACGGTGGTTGCGCCGGTAACGCACTTCCACAAAGACCACGCTGCTGGCGTCACGCATCACTAAATCAATTTCCCCGCGTTTGCAGCGGTAATTGCGTTCTATCAAGAGTAACCCTTGGCCTTGCAGATAACGGCAAGCGAGATCTTCTGCAGCCTGGCCAATGGCGGTTCCCAGGGTGTTTTCCATCGGATCTGTTGAGGATGGAGCGGTTATGGTGAGGGTACCGTTGGCGGCGCGGGTTCGGGTGGCGACACCGGCTCAATCAGGCGTTCCAGCAGCAACGGTTCCCCTTCCACAAAACGTGCCCAGCGCAGTTCACGATGGATGCGTTGTGTTTCATCCATGCGCAGATTGCCGGTTTCACCCGCCATACGTTCGGCAGGGTCAGCGCTCATGCGTGACAGCAGCGGAATCAGGTTGTAAGCGTCCACTCCCAGCGCGTAGAGGCGTTTGAACTGTTCGGCAGATTGAGGCCACAGCCGCGTGATGGCGCGTTGCAATGGCTGCGGGGATTCCGCATCCAGCACCCATGGCATATCACTGAACATCAGGCCGTTCAGGTCAGCGTCGGCGTTCCTGTCCACTTTGCCGGTGTAAACGTGGGAAGTGGCATACACCGGCACGTCACCCGCATAATAGAATAATAATTGTGGCCGGATCTGCCGTGCCTGCTGCGTGAATGCCGAGATGAATATGAAATCCATATCCTGGCGACGTTTTGGCGGTTCGGGAATGGCAGGGTCAATCTTGGCGCGACGCGCGCGCGTTTTTGTTTCGGTGACACCCAGCAATTTGCGCAAGGGAGTCGCAAAATCATTGCTGGCCGGGTCATAACTCTGGGTATCAATTACAGTGCCCCCCAGCGCCTCGAAACGTGTCTTGAAGGCGTGCAGCACGCGGTCTCCCCAATCACCTTTTTGCACAAATGCAAGGGCGTTACGACGGCCTTCAAGCCAGGCACGTTCGGCGGCGGCGCGGGCTTCGTCTTCGGGAGAGAGGCCAAACTGGTACAGATAGCCAGGCGCGGCAGGAAGAGTGTCGGCGTAATTCAGCGCCAACGTGGGCATTGTTATGCTCTGTATAGATAACTCATTACCGCTGCGCGCCAAGGCTTTTACGCCATCCCGGTCGAGCGAGCCGACCACGATTCCGGCGCCATCCGCCATGGCCTGGCGATAGGCTGTTAACATGGTGCCAGTGTGCGCGCCTGTGTCATAAACCTGAATTACAGGCTGATAAGTTTTGTTGAGGCGATAAAAATACGCCGCAAAAAAACCATCGCGCACCGCTTCCGCGCTTTTTGCCAGCGGCCCCGATGCAGGCAGCAACAGGGCGATGCGTGCTGGCGGCTCTGCCAGGCGAGGTTCCCCTGCAACAATAGGCGCAGGATCGGCAGCCAGGCCCACATCTTCTGCTATGGCGCACCCTGCCAGGCTGAACCCGGTGCATAGCAACAGAAAAGAGAAGTGGCGGACTAGTATTGATTTTAATAGCATGTGATGATTATAGGCTAACTTGATTGGTTTCCGGGAATATTTAACCTAGTACCGTGAATCATAAATATCGAAACATAAAACGGCGTCTTTTTCCACCATGCGTCGTTGCAACCCCTTGCCGCACAATGAGTGCGGCGGCGGGTCTGCGCCTAGCCTGGCGGAAAAATCCATCCGTTTTATCCTGTTCCGATATTTATGATTCACGGTACTAGGCATTCGCAGTAGGCTTCAACGGAGGTTTTTAGGTTTAATGTCCACAGGCATACTTTACATTGTAGCGACACCTCTGGGCAATCTTGGCGACATGACGCCGCGCGCGATAGACACATTGAAGCAGGTTCAGGTGATTGCGGCGGAGGATACCCGGCACAGCCTACCCCTGCTGCGGCATTTTGGCATTGTCACGCCCTGCATCGCCTTGCATGACCACAATGAGCGCGAGCGCAGCGCCGAGCTGATTGCGCGTCTGCAAGCGGGCGAGAATATCGCCTTGATCAGCGATGCCGGCACGCCATTGATCAGCGACCCCGGTTATCATCTGGTGCGCGCCGCGCGGGAACACGGGCTGCGCGTTGTACCAGTGCCTGGCCCCAGCGCCTTGATCGCGGCGTTGTCGGTGTCTGGCCTACCGACAGACCGCTTTGTTTTCGAAGGATTTTTACCCGCCAAAACGGCCGCTCGACAGCAGCGGCTGGAAGAGCTTAGAATTGACAGCCGGACTATGGTATTCTTCGAGTCCGGCCATCGCATTGTCGCTTCCTTGCTAGATATGGCGCAGGTATTAGGGCTTGACCGGCGTGCCGTTGTGGCGCGAGAATTGACCAAGGTTTTTGAAACCATACAGGATGATACCCTGGGTGGATTATGTGGGTGGGTGCAGGCCGACCATCACCAGCAAAAAGGCGAATTCGTGGTGCTGGTACAGGGCGTTACCCGTGCCGGAAATGCTGAAGCCGACGCTGAAGCTGAACGAATTGTGCGCTTGTTGTTGGATGAATTACCGGTGAAGCAAGCCACCGCCCTGGCCGCAAAAATTACCGGGCAAAAAAAGAATTTTTTGTATAGCATGGCGCTTAAAATAATTGATGACGGCATAAAATAGTTACGCCGTTTACGGTTTGTAGTGAATAACCGCGTACGAAGAACAGTTGAAACAAGGGGTGGGAGGGGCTTTCTTTGTTTTCGGTTATCCACTACATTTTAGATAGGGATGCAAGGTTGGTTGCGTGAGTAAACCAATTTGAAATCCCATGGGGAAACCCCATGGCGTTGTCCCCGCCACAAGCGGCGGATATTGAGGAATAAAATGAATTTCAAAACAAATTTCCGCGTCATCGGCCTGCTGTCTTTCATGGTGGTCTTTTTCCTGGCCGGCTGCACCGACAAACCTGCCGATCCCGTGCAGGCTGGCGCACTTGACCAGAAATTTTATGAGATGATCAAGGCAAAGGATTTTGAGCAGGCGTCAATGTTATTTTCAAAAGACGAAGATCCGGTCCAATGGGAAAGCTACCTGAAAGAGCAGCATGCCTTGCTCGGGGACCTGATCAGTTATGAAATCAAAGACACCGTGGTTAATACCATTTTAACCGGCAATGTCTACATCTCGCGCTATAAAACCAAATATACCAACGGCGATGCCAACGAAGTCCTCACTGTGCGTGAAGATGTCAATTTTGACGGCATCAAAGTCGTGATGTATAAGGTTAATCCCCGCAAGAAAAATTTACCGACACTTCCAAGCCAAGCCCCTGCACAATAGTAGCCTCCTGCATAAATCTGATCCATTCTTGATTTCTTCTCTGTATTGGGGCTCATGTGTCGTAAATTCATAGATGGCTGTATTTTAATGTGTGGACTCAACTCCTCACGCGATGATGTGGTGGTGCAGCGCTGGCTCGTGGAAGAGTATCCAAAAATTGCGGCGCAAGCGAAAAAGAAAGGCGCGGAAATCCACTGGCTGG
>JAGVME010000119.1 GCA_020053945.1 Gammaproteobacteria bacterium | reverse complement strand
GTGTTGTTGCCGTTGGCGACATTTGCGGCGCCCACTCCTGAAGATCTTTACGACGGTGTGCGTGCCATCCGCTGGGATGAGCATCTGTGTGTGGATGGCACATTGGCAGTGGATTTCAGTGCGTCGAATTCGCAGATCACGCACACGCATTTTGGTGCGTTGAAAGTCAAAGATGCGATTGTCGATCAATTTCGTGATGCCACGGGCGAACGGCCTTCAGTGGCGCGTGAATGCCCGGATGTGCGCATTAATCTTTATCTATTGCGGGATGTGGCAACGGTGAGCATTGACCTTGCGGGCGAGAGCCTGCACCGCCGTGGTTACCGTGCCGCGGGCGTAGAAGCGCCGCTTAAGGAAAATCTTGCGGCGGCAATATTGCTGCGCGCGGGTTGGCCGGATATTGCGCGTGCAGGCGGCGGGTTATTGGATCCCATGTGCGGTTCCGGCACGCTGCCCATAGAAGCCGCGTTGATTGCGGCGGATATTGCGCCCGGTTTGCTGCGCAGCCATTACGGTTTTCTGAACTGGCGGCAGCATGATGCCACCGCGTGGGCAACATTAATGGCCGAGGCCCTGCAGCGTAAAGAAGTGGGCATAGCGCATCTGCCGCGCCTCGTAGGTTATGACGCTGACCCGGGCGCGGTGCGGTTGGCGTTGGCCAATGTCGAAGCTGCGGGTTTGCATGGCCATATTCATATTGAGCGCCGTGAGCTGGCGCATGTAGAAGCGCTGCGCTCGAGTGCGCCGGGTTTAGTGGCAGTTAATCCGCCCTACGGTGAACGCCTGGGTGAAGTGACGGAGTTGCAGCATTTATACAAGGCCTTGGGCGATAAGCTCAAGGAACATTTTGTGGGCTGGAAAGCCGTAGTGATTACCGGTAATGCCGAGCTTGGCAAGTGCATCGGCGTGCGTGCGCGGCGTATGCATACCTTGTATAACGGCGCTATCGAATGCAAGCTGCTGAGTTTTGACATCGACCCGCAATGGTATATGGGGCACTATGCCAAGAATGTCGCAGTCAGGGCTGCTGCAATAAGCCCACTTCAGGTTGATGATACGCCATCGCGGCACACACTAGCGCCATTGCCAGAAGTGGCGGCGCCAGATGCGGAAATATTAAGCCCTGGCGCAGAAATGTTTGCCAATCGCCTGCGCAAAAATTTCAAGACGCTATCTAAGTGGGCGCAGCGCGAAGGCGTGTATTGTTATCGCGTTTATGATGCCGATCTGCCGGAATACGCGCTGGCGGTTGATATTTACGAACAATGGGTACACGTTCAGGAATACCAGGCACCTCGGACCATCGAGCCAGCCAAAGCTGCCGCCCGTTTGCACGAGGCGATGGCGGTGTTGCCCGGGGTGTTGGGCGTTACCGGGGAAAAGATTTTTCTTAAAGTGCGTCGCCAGCAAAAAGGCAAGGCGCAATATGAAAAACAGGATGGACTGGCGACCCTGCACGAAGTGCGCGAAGCCAACTGTAAATTCCTGGTGAATTTTACCGACTATCTCGATACGGGCCTGTTCCTCGACCATCGCCCTACCCGCGCGCTCATCCAGCAACTTGCCAAAGGCAAACATTTTCTTAATTTATTTGCGTACACCGGCACCGCGACGGTGCATGCGGTGGTGGGCGGCGCAGCGGCGACCACCACTGTGGATATGTCTGCCACGTATCTGGCGTGGGCGCGCCGTAATCTGGCGTTAAATGGTTTCAGTGACCGCAAGCATGAATTCATTCAGGCCGATTGCCTGGTGTGGCTGGATGAAGAACAGCGCCGCCGTTTCGATTTGATTTTTCTCGACCCACCCACGTTTTCCAACTCCAAGCGTATGGAATACACGCTTGATGTGCAGCGTGATCATGTCGCGCTGATTCAGGCCGCCGTCAAATTGCTGGATCGCGGCGGCGTGCTGTTGTTCTCGAATAATTACCGGAATTTCAAAATCGACAGCGCTGCTTTAACCGGATTGATCCTGGAGGATATATCGCGCGCCACCTTGCCCAAGGATTTCGAGCGTGATCCAAAAATCCATAACTGCTGGAAAATTACCCGGGCTGAATAAGTTTTTGCGCAGTACGATTGCGCCAGAAAACGGTAATATCACCGGCTGCGCCGCTTGGGTATCGTCGTGTCAAGGGTCCTTTTCCGCTCCCCGCCCCGCCAAATTCTGTTTGTATCGGGGGGTTGTCCGTATATTGCAAATAGGCTAACAGGACAAAACAGGATACGGGCACTTGAGTTTGAGAAAAACGCCCTAATAATATAGGATTGTGTTTTTCTACATTAGGCAGGCCTGTAGCGCGAGGTGCGGGATCCCGCTATATTCAGGTAGCTGAGAGATACCTTGCAATAGCCATATGTTTATTATGGTATAATTAAAATCTTAATAATTGCTGCACTTTGTGCAAAGCGAGATTAAATGTTTGATTGGATTATGAATTTGTTAAGCAATGGGCTGTTGGGGTTCTCCGTATGGGGATACATTGCCATCACCCTGGTTTTTACCCATATTACCATTGCCGCAGTGACCATCTACCTGCACCGGCATCAGGCGCACCGCGCGCTGGATTTGCACCCCATCCCCAGCCACTTTTTCCGCTTCTGGTTGTGGATGACCACGGGCATGGTGACCAAGGCCTGGTCTGCCATTCACCGCAAGCACCACGCCAAATGCGAGACTGAGGAAGATCCGCATAGCCCGCAAGTGCTGGGCCTTAAAAAAGTATTCTGGGAAGGTTCGGAACTGTATCGTAAGGAAGCCAAAAATCAGGAAACCCTTGATAAATACGGCCATGGCGCGCCCGACGACTGGCTGGAACGTAATGTTTATACCCGCCACAGCCGCTATGGCATTGTTTTAATGCTAATTATTGATGTGCTATTGTTTGGTGCCGCCGGCATCTCCATCTGGGCGATACAAATGATCTGGATCCCGATCACAGCCGCCGGGGTTATTAATGGCGTGGGTCATTATTGGGGGTACCGCAATTACGAGCCTGAAGATGCATCTACCAATGTTTCGCCGTGGGGTATTCTCATTGGCGGGGAAGAATTGCACAACAATCATCACGCCTTTCCCGGTTCTGCCAAGTTGTCGTCCAAGCCGTGGGAATTTGACATTGGCTGGTTTTATATCCGCGTGCTGGAAACGCTGGGCCTGGCCCGCGTCAAGAAAGTCGCGCCCGAACCCGTCATCATGCCTGGCAAGCAGGAAGCCGATCTGGAAACACTGCGTGCGGTCATTATAAACCGCCTGCATGTGCTCTCCCATTATTGCCGTGACGTGATTGTGCCAGTATTCAAGGATGAGTTGCACAAGGCCGACAGTTCCCGCCAGGCATTGTTTGCGCGCGCCAAGCGCCTGTTGGTGCGTGACCAGTCATTAATGGATGAGACCGCGAAAAAACGCTTGGATAATGTGCTGGAACGCAGTATTACCCTTAAAACGGTATATCAGCACAAGTTAAGCCTGCAAAAGATCTGGCAGCGTTCCAATTCTACCCCGGAAACCCTGTTGCATAGCTTGGAGCAGTGGTGCAAGGAAGCTGAAGCCACGGGCATTAAGCGCTTGCAGGATTTTGCCTTAGCCTTGCGCGGTTACGCGTTAACAGGCCGTTGAAAAATAGCCTGTGCGCATCTCTCGGAGGGGAGTAGTGTTGAAAAAGCCCATGGAAGGATTTTTCAACATCTGTTAAGGGCGTCCGCCCCATAATCAAGCTATTGTTTCGACTGTGTACGAGTAAAAATCCCGCCTTAATGGCGGGATTTTTATGTCCCTGCGCGCCAATCTGATATAATAGAAAATTAACTTCGGCAGGCCTGGGTTGTTCCCGTGCCTGATAGGCTCAACTGCCAGACGTTTGGCAGGTGTGAGCCATAACTTATTTGAGTATACCTTAAATGGATTCTATAAAGAATTTACGCAACATTGCAATTATTGCCCACGTTGACCATGGTAAAACCACGCTGGTGGACAAGCTGCTGCAACAGTCCGGTACCTTTAGCGAACGCACCGTCGTTACCGAGCGCATGATGGACTCCAATGATCTGGAGCGTGAGCGCGGCATTACCATTCTGGCGAAAAACACGGCCATCCGTTGGCGCGACTATCGAATTAATATTGTAGACACACCGGGACACGCTGACTTTGGCGGTGAAGTCGAGCGCGTCTTGTCGATGGTTGATTGTGTATTATTGCTGGTGGATGCCGTAGACGGCCCCATGCCGCAGACGCGCTTTGTTACACAGAAAGCGTTCGCGTGTGGTTTGCGCCCTATTGTGGTGATTAACAAAGTTGATCGTCCCGGCGCCCGCGCTGACTGGGCGCTGGATCAAACTTTTGATTTGTTTGATCGCTTGGGCGCCACGGATGAACAGCTCGACTTCCCGGTAATTTACACCTCCGCCCTGCATGGCTATGCTGGCACCAGCGCCGATGTGCGCTCCGGCGACATGACGGCCTTGTTTGAGGCGATTGTGCAATTCGTTTCTCCACCCCAAGTTGACCCCGACGGGCCGTTTCAGATGCAGGTGAGTTCCATCGCGTATTCCAGCTATGTGGGCGCCATCGGCACCGGACGTATTACGCGTGGCCGTATCAAGAGTAATTCCCAGGTGGTGATTGTGGGCCGTGATGGCAAGCGTCGCAATGCGCGCATGTTGCAGATTTTTGGCTTTTTGGGCCTGGATCGTGTCGAAGTTCCCACCGCGCAAGCGGGTGACATCATTGCTTTCACCGGTGTCGATGAGCTGGGTATTTCCGATACGCTGTGTGATCCCGCCGTTGTAGAGCCGCTACCATTGCTGGCTGTTGATGAACCTACCGTGAGCATGACTTTCCAGGTGAATACCTCACCGTTCGCTGGTAAAGAGGGCAAGTATGTCACCAGCCGCCAGATCCGTGAGCGCTTGCAGAAAGAGTTGATCCATAACGTCGCATTGCGTGTTGAAGATACGGAAGACCCGGACAAGTTCAAGGTGTCCGGCCGTGGTGAATTGCATTTGTCGATCCTCATCGAAAACATGCGCCGTGAAGGTTATGAATTAGCGGTGTCGCGTCCCCAAGTCATCATCAAGGAAGTGAATGGCGAGCCGTGCGAGCCGTATGAAATGCTTACCGTGGATGTGGAAGAACAGAACCAGGGTTCCGTCATGGAACAGTTGGGCTTGCGTAAAGGCGATCTGTTGGATATGGTGACAGACGGCAAGGGCCGGGTGCGCCTCGACTACCGCATTCCGGCGCGTGGCTTGATCGGCTTTCACACCGAATTCATGACCATGACTTCTGGCACCGGCTTGATGCATCATGTATTCGATGCCTATGGACCGCTCAAAAAGGGTGGGATTGGCGAACGCATCAATGGTGTGTTAATTTCCAATGGCACCGGCAAGAGCGTTGGTTTTGGTTTGTTCAATTTACAGGAACGTGGCAAGTTGTTTATCGGCCCCGGCGAAGAGCTGTACGAAGGTATGGTGATCGGCATCCATTCGCGTGATAATGACTTGGTGGTTAATCCGCTCAAAGCCAAGCAGCTCACCAACATGCGCGCCTCGGGTTCGGATGAAAACATTATCCTTGTCCCGCCGATTCGCATGTCATTGGAACAGGCGCTGGAATTTATTGAAGATGATGAGCTGGTGGAAGTAACACCTGCCAGCATCCGGGTGCGCAAACGCTTCCTGCTGGAGCACGAGCGCAAACGCGCTTCGCGTTAAAGGCGGTTGAACCACGGAGGGCACGGAGGACACGGAGACAATACAAAACGATGAAGTTTTATCTCTTCATCCTTGGTTTTCTCCGTGCCCTCCGTGGTTAAAAAAACGGTAAGGGAACCATGTATAAGCTCTACCCCGAAATCAAGCCTTATGTGACACATCGGCTGGCTGTCGATAAGCCGCATCAACTCTACGTCGAAGAATGCGGCAATCCTGATGGGTTGCCTGTCGTCTTTGTGCATGGTGGCCCGGGCGCAGGCTGCGAACCCTATCACCGGCGTTTTTTTGATCCTAATGTGTATCGCATCGTGTTGTTTGATCAGCGCGGTTGCGGGCGTTCCACGCCGCATGCCGAGTTGACTGGCAATACCACGCAGGCATTAGTGGCGGACATGGAAGTGATCCGCCAGCATTTAAAAATTGATAACTGGGTCGTGTTCGGCGGATCATGGGGTTCTACTTTGGGGCTGGTCTATGCCCAAACCCATCCTGAAGCGGTGCTGGGATTGATTCTGCGCGGCATCTTTTTATGCAGCCGCCGTGAAATCCAGTGGTTTTATCAAGATGGCGCCAGCCGCATTTTCCCTGATTATTGGGAAGACTTTTTGCGTCCTATCCCCGAAGCCGAGCGCGGCGATTTGGTGGGGGCTTATTACAAACGCCTGGTTGGCGATGACGAAGTAGCGCGCATGGCAGTGGCCAAGGCGTGGTCATTGTGGGAAGGGCGTGCCGCTACCTTGCAATTAAGCAAATCGGTGGTTGACCATTTTGCGCGGCCGTCCACCGCATTAAGCCTGGCACGCATCGAGTGCCATTATTTTATGCATGACAGTTTTCTTGAGGCTGACCAGATCCTGTCTAATGCGCACCGCTTGGCGGATATTCCCGCCATTATTGTGCATGGCCGCTATGACATTGTGTGCCCCGCCGAAAATGCCTGGGCACTGCACCGCGCCTGGCCGCAGGCGACGCTGAACCTCATCGCTGAGGCGGGCCATTCCGCCAGTGAGCCGGGCATCACCGATGCCTTGATTAAGGCGACTATGACGCTATCGCATCGTTTAAAGCCATGATCCTAATTCTACCGTGTCACAAAGCGCTGAAGGGCGCATTGTAGTACATGAGCATTTTGAGCCCGATTTTGCCTTGCCCTGGAAACCCTTCGCTTCGCTCTTCCCTTGATCGCTTTGTGACACAGTAGAACTAAAAACATCCGTTGGAACTTGCCGCGAGCATCTAACATGCCGAAACGTTTTCAACTAATGTTTTTAAAATGATCGCGCTGCTGCAACGCGTTACGGCAGCGCAGGTAACGGTGGGGCATGAAGTGATCGGCGCCATCGGTCCGGGATTACTGGTGCTGGTGGGCGTTGAACAGCATGACACTGAGCAACACGGCGCACGCTTGCTGGAACGCTTGCTCGATTACCGCGTGTTTGCCGACGCCGCAGGCAAAATGAACCTGAGCGTGCGCGATGTAAATGGCGGCGTGCTGCTGGTGCCCCAATTCACTTTGGCCGCTGATACCCGCAAAGGGCTACGCCCCAGTTTTACCCCCGCCGCCCCGCCACCGCTCGCGTCCCACCTGTTTGATCATCTCGTGCAACACGCGCATCATCTATATCCCACCATTGCCACGGGCCGCTTTGGCGCAGATATGCAAGTGGCGCTCACCAACGATGGCCCCGTAACCTTTTTGTTACGTACGGACGCGCATACTTAGCGTTGCAGGGGAAAAATACGGCAGCCTCTTGCTGCCTGGACTTGCTTTTCCAATAGCTTTATTCGATGCTACCACTTCGGTTCGCGCCACCCAACCAACAAGGAGGTATTATGAAACGCAATTATAAAGTTATGGGTATCACGTGCGCAGCGTTAGTGGCGAGCCAAGTCCATGCTTCCGGATTTCGTCTCCCTGAAGCGTCTACGGCCGGGCTGGGCATGAGCAATGCGCTGGTGGCGAATGCCTTGGAATTGGGCGCGCTGCCATACAATCCCGCCGCGATGTCATTTCATAAAGGCACACATGTGATGGGTGGCCTGCTGTTTGTTGACCATATCTTGCAAGCGACCCCCACGGGTGGTGCGGGCAGTGTAGAGGGCGACAATGGCAGTGTTGCCATCATCCCGAATTTTTTTGTCACGGGCCAGATCGTCCCGCAGTGGAGTTGGGGCTTGAATGTCAATGTGCCTTTCGGGCTTTCCACGGATTGGCCGGCAAATACTTTTCCCACCTTGTCAGTGCCCGCCACCCGGCCAGCCCATCCCGCGCAAAGCAAGATTGCGATGGTGAATATCAATCCCAACGTGTCATACAAATTCAACGCCCGCACCAGCGCCGCGTTTGGCGTGGATTATTACTACGTTAAGAAGGTGAAGCTCGATACCCAGGCGGTCACCATCAGTGGTGATGGCGATGAGTTTGGCTGGAACGCCGCCGTGCTGCATGTGCATGGCCCGTGGAGTTTTGGCGCTTCTTATCGTTCGGCGGTTAACGTACCCATTGAGGGTTTGGTCAATACCACGGTGGCCACCACCCAGGGCAATCGCATTAAAAACCTCTTGACATAGGAGTGAAAACAATGGCTTTTGTCATCCTTTTGGACTATTGCCATGGAACGACACCCCACCGCCT
>JAGVME010000097.1 GCA_020053945.1 Gammaproteobacteria bacterium | reverse complement strand
TAACAATTTGCCTATCAAGCGGGCGCTGATCAGCGTTTCAGATAAAACAGGCGTAGTAGAGCTTGCTCGCCGTCTGCAGCGCCACCAGGTAGAGATCATCTCTACCGGTGGCACTGCACAATTACTCACAAGCCACGGCATAAAAGTAATCGAAGTCTCCGATTACACGGGCTTTCCGGAAATGATGGATGGGCGGGTGAAAACCCTCCACCCCAAAATTCATGGGGGGCTGCTGGGACGGCGCGGCCTGGATGATGGCGTCATGGCACAGCACGGCATTGCCCCGATCGACCTGGTGGTTGTCAACCTTTATCCCTTTGAGAAAACCACCGCTAATCCCGCTTGTACGCGTGACGACGCCATCGAAAATATCGACATTGGCGGCCCCGCCATGTTGCGCTCCAGCGCCAAAAACCACGCTTCTGTAGCAGTGGTCGTTGATGCTGCTGACTATGCTACTGTGCTGGCGGAAATGGATAAATACCAAGGCAACGTCAGTGCCGCCACGCGTTATTCGTTAGCCGTAAAAGTTTTCGAACACACGGCACGTTATGACAGCGCCATTGCCAATTATTTTGGCGCACTGCATGAAAGTGGTGAGCGTGAGATATTTCCCCGTACTTTCAATAGCCAGTTCATCAAAGCGCAAGACTTGCGTTATGGCGAAAACCCGCATCAACGCGCGGCATTTTATGTGGAGCGCGAACCCCGCGAAGCGAGTGTCGCCACCGCCAGCCAATTGCAAGGCAAAGAATTGTCTTTCAACAATATTGCTGACACCGATGCCGCGTTGGAATGCGTCAAGTCATTCAATGAAGGGCCGGCCTGCGTGATCGTCAAGCACGCCAACCCCTGTGGCGTGGCATTGGGCAACTCATTGTTCGAAGCCTATGGGCGCGCTTACCAAACAGACCCAACCTCCGCGTTTGGCGGCATCATTGCCTTTAACCGCACGTTAGACGCCACCACGGCCAAAGCAATTATCGAGCGTCAATTTGTCGAAGTGATTATTGCGCCTGCGGTGCGTGAGGACGCTTTGCCGATACTCGCCACCAAAACCAATGTACGTGTGCTGGTGTGCGGCGAGTGGAGCGGTTACCAAACGGCCGCGCTGGATTATAAGCGCGTTACCGGCGGGCTCCTGGTGCAAGACCGTGACATTGGCATGATTAACCCAGCCGACCTTAAAATAGTGACCCAACGCCCACCGACCGCGCAGGAGATGCGTGATTTGCTGTTCGCATGGAAGACTGCGAGATTCGTCAAATCCAACGCGATTGTATATTGCAAAAACCATATGACCATCGGCATCGGCGCAGGGCAAATGAGCCGTGTTTACAGCGCGCGCATCGCCGCCATCAAAGCGGCGGATGCAGGCTTGGACGTCAAGGGCTCAGTGATGGCCTCTGACGCTTTCTTCCCGTTCCGTGATGGTCTCGATAGCGCCGCAGAGGTGGGCATCACCGCTGTCATCCAGCCCGGCGGTTCGATGCGCGACCAGGAAGTCATCGACGCCGCAAACGAGCATGGTATTGCCATGGTGTTTACGGGCATGCGGCATTTTCGGCATTAAGGTTTCCCATCTTCAGAGCCTTTCAACCTATTGGTGAAAAGCTCTGTGGGGCTTGATTTTTGTGCCAATAGATTTTGCCAACCTACTTTGCGGTACTCATAGAGATTGCAAACTAAACGCTGAGATTTCAGCAATCACATCTGGTTAAAGAGGGCTCATGTTACCATCCCCATCCATCCCCTCGAAACGCAGCACCACTTCCCGCACGCCGTTGTTTGCCACGCTGCGTAAAATCATGCGGCTGGCTCTTATGTCGAATCAACCTGATGCGCCACCAGTTGATGAGTTAATTGAGCATGACGCTTTTTCCAAAAACACCTGGACGCGGCGGGATTTCCTGAAAGTTTCTTCAGGCGCGGTGGCGGCGTTAAGCTTGGCAAATAGCCCGTTAATCCAGGCGGCGGCACGGCATGGCACGGGTCCGCGCGTGGCGATTATCGGCGCGGGAATTGCGGGCCTGAATGCGGCGTATACACTGAAAAAAGCCGGGATATATGCTGATATTTATGAGGCGAATACACGCGCCGGCGGCCGCATCTACACCACTAAAGATCTTCTGGCGCCAGGCTTGACGACGGAATTGGGCGGCGAGTTCATCGACAGCGGCCATGAAGATATGCTGCAACTTGCGCAGGAGTTTGGCCTGGAATTACTTGACCGCGAGCTGCCCAGTGAAGTTGCACTTAAGTCAGCGTATTTTTTTGGTGGGCAACACTATACGGAAGCGCAGATCGTTGGGGCCTTTCGTCCGCTGGCAGAGCGTATCCAGGTGGATGCGGAAACACTGGGGGGAATTGTTGATTTTGAAAATGAAGGTAACGCGACGCGCTTGGATAATATGTCGATTGCCGGTTATTTGGAGAATATCGGCGCAACGGGCTGGATCCGTGATTTGCTGAGTGTTGCGTATGTTACCGAGTATGGCCTGGAAGTGGATCAGCAGTCGGCACTGAACCTGATTTTTATGATCTCTACGGATCTTTCGGAAAATAAGTTCGCCGTGTTTGGCGACAGTGATGAGCGTTACAAAATCAAGGGCGGTAATCAGCAAATCACCGCGGCACTCACGCACCGTTTACGTGGCCAACTGCATTTGCGCCATCGGCTCGAGGCGTTGACGGAAAAGAAGAACGGCTTTGTCCTGACATTCCACACGCCCAGCGGCACCGTGCGCGATGTGCGCGCTGATATGGTGATCATGACGTTACCGTTTACGTTGTTGCGAAAAGTGGATATGCGCGTTGATTTACCCAAATATAAGAAAAAAGCCATTGCTGAATTGGGTTACGGTACGAATGCGAAAGTACTGGTGGGCATGAAACAGCGCGTGTGGCGGGCACAAGGCTATCAGGGTGATATTTTCACGGATGAAGCATTCCAGTTGGCGTGGGACAATTCCCAGTTGCAACCGGGCACAGCTGGAGGATTAACGCTTTATTCGGGTGGGCGCGCGGGTATGGAAGTGGCTAAGGGGACGCCGTTGCAACAGGCCGACCGTTTAATGGCAGGATTTGAAAAGGCGTTTTCGGGCGCTAACGCTTTGCGCAACGGCAAAGTTGAACGCTTTCATTGGCCAAGCTTTCCATACAGCAAAGCGAGTTACGCGTGTTATAAGCCTGGGCAATGGACGACGATTGCGGGGGCTGAATTTAAACCGGTAGGCAAATTATTTTTTGCGGGTGAACATTGCAGCTACGATTTCCAAGGCTATATGAATGGCGGCGCAGAAACCGGTCGACGCGCGGCCGAGGGAGTGCTGGAAGCGCTGGGTATGGGCAGGCTTGCGCAAGCAGGTATGTTACGCATCGCTTGATACGGTTTTTGCGCCCGGAGGTAACGCCGCCTGGATTTTTTGTGAGCCATGGCGTTGCGCATAAAGTTTGGTGAATTCCGCGCCGAGAAAAAATATTTGCGCCGAATAATACACCCACAGCAATCCGATGATCACCGATCCCGCAGTGCCGAATGCAGAGCCAATGTGGCTCTTAGTCAGATATAAAGCAATCAGCGATTTTCCAAGTGAAAACAGTACGGCGGTAATGACGGCACCCATCCATACATCTTTCCAGGCAATTTTTATGTCGGGTAATATTTTGTAGATGATGGCAAACAATATCGCCGTCATACCCACGAAAATTATAAAATTCAGCGTGTTGATGAAATAGGCACTGTTCTGGTAGATGGCGGCGCGGTCCGCTATCAGCGTGAGCGCCGTGCTGGTAACCAGCAGCAGTAATAACAGCACACCGATAATTATTACCATAATGAGTGCGCGCACCCGTGTTTGAAAAAAATTGCGCAAGCTGCTGCTATTGGGGTTATTGACCCGCCAGATGTAATCAAGGCTGTCTTTAAGTTCGGCGAATACAGTGCTGGCGGTAACAATCAAAGTCAATATACCGAGCGTCATTGCCACGGTGCCAGAGGCCGGGTTACGCGCGCTTTCAATGATGGATTGTATCGACGCGGCGGCTTGGTCGCCGATGAGTCCGCTGATCTGCGCCACAATTTCACCACGCGCGGCGTCTTCGCCAAAAAAAACGCCGGCTATGGCAATGGCGATAATTAACAGCGGCGCTACGGAAAATAACGCATAAAATGCCAGCGCCGCGCCCATGCTGGGTGCGCGGTCATCTATCCACGCATTTGCCGTATCCCGTAACAGCAGCCATAGTTCACGTAAGACCATGCCGCATTCTCCAAAAAACAGCGGCGGAAGTAAAGCCACCTGATTCCATTTCCAATAACATAATGGCAAGATCAGGTTTACGCATGATAGAGAACCTGAGCCTTTTCCATGCATCCTGATATAATATTGCGCATTCTAGACGTGTTTTCTGATTCCACAAGGTTTATATCATGAATATATTAATTATCGGCAATGGTGGGCGTGAGCATGCGCTGGCGTGGAAAGTGGCGCAGTCCGCCAAAGTAGATAAGGTATTCGTCGCGCCCGGCAATGCGGGCACGGCGCATGAAACTAAAGTGGAAAATATCGCCATCGCCGTGGATGATATTGCCGCCTTGGCGCTGTTTGCGCGTAACAATGGCGTGGCCTTGACCATCGTGGGCCCGGAAGTGCCATTGGTGCTGGGGGTGGTTGATGCGTTTCAGGCCATTGGCCTGCGTTGTTTTGGTCCGGTGCGCAAGGCGGCGCAATTGGAAGGCTCCAAGGCTTTCGCCAAGGACTTCATGGCACGTCACGGCATTCCCACGGCGGCCTATGGCAAATTCACTGATGTTGACGAAGCCATCGTATATATCCACAAACTCGGTGCGCCGCTAGTAGTTAAGGCCGACGGTCTGGCGGCCGGTAAAGGCGTCATCATCGCCCATACCACCACGCAGGCCGAAGACGCCGTGCGTGACATGCTCGCGGGCAATGCGTTTGGCGCGGCCGGGCATCGCGTGGTGATTGAGGAATTTTTACAGGGTGAAGAAGCCAGCTTTATTGTCATGGCTGACGGTGAGCATGTGTTGCCGCTGGCGACATCGCAAGACCATAAGGCGCGTGACGACGGTGATCTTGGCCCCAATACTGGCGGCATGGGTGCTTATTCCCCCGCGCCGGTTGTCACTCCTGAGGTGCATGCGCGCATCATGCGTGAAGTCATTGAGCCGACCTTGCGCGGCATGGCGCAAGAAGGCGTGCCTTACACTGGGTTTCTCTATGCCGGGGTGATGATCAGCCCTGACGGGATACCCAAAGTACTGGAATTCAATTGCCGTTTTGGTGACCCCGAAACCCAGCCAGTGCTGATGCGCCTGCGTTCCGACCTGGTGGATTTATGCGAAGCCGCGCTCGATAAGCGCCTGCACCAGATCCAGGCCGACTGGGATCCGCGCCCGGCGCTTGGCGTGGTGCTGGCCGCGGGTGGCTATCCTGATGCGTATCGCAAGGGTGACATTATTAGCGGTTTATCAGCGGCCACGCCAGACGCCGACGTGCATGGACGCACAAGTGTCGCCAGAGGCAGGATGCCGGAAGCGACTAAACTCTTCCATGCCGCTACCGTTGAAAAAGATAATGCTATCGTCACCGCAGGCGGACGGGTACTGTGCGCCTGCGCGCTGGGCAACACCGTCAGCGAGGCGCAGGCGCGTGCCTACGCGCTGGTAAAGCAGATTCACTGGGATGACATGTATTGCCGCACTGACATCGGCTACCGCGCCATTCGACGTGCAGGGAAGAGCGGAAGCGAAGGGTTCCACGAGTGCCGTGAGAGGCAGGACGCCGTAAACGGCCGACGCGAACAATCATCGAGATAACCGTGACGCACTGGCATCTCAGACAAGCCGCCCGGGCACTGCGCCACGGCGGTATTATCGCCTATCCCACCGAAGCGGTGTATGGCCTGGGCTGTGATCCGCTCAATGCCGCTGCCGTGTTGCGCCTGCTGGCGCTGAAAAGCCGCCCGATGGAGAAAGGCTTGATTCTGATCGCCAGTGACTTTCAGCAACTCGCGCCGTTTGTGCGTACACCCGACCCCGACATAATGCGCCGCATCAGCGCCACCTGGCCGGGGCCGATTACCTGGCTGTTACCCGCCAAAGCGGAAACGCCCACCTGGTTACGCGGCGCGCATGACAGCCTGGCAGTGCGCGTCACCGCTCATCCG
>JAGVME010000027.1 GCA_020053945.1 Gammaproteobacteria bacterium | reverse complement strand
GCCTGGCGCAAGCCGCTCCACCGCCGCCTTGAATTGCTCGACGAATACATCGGCAATCGCGTCCACCACGATAAAGCGCTTGGCAGCGATGCAGCTTTGTCCGGCATTGAGAAAACGCGAGGCCACGGCGTTTTTCACGGCAAGCTCCAGGTCGGCATCTTCCAGCACAATAAAGGCATCCGATCCTCCCAGCTCCAACACCAGTTTTTTCAGATGAATTCCGGCGCAAGCTGCCACTGCACGCCCTGCCGCCTCGCTGCCGGTGAGCGTCACGGCGTGAATGCGCGGATCGGCGATGACCCGCTCCACCTGGCTGCTTGCGATCATCAGGGTGCGAAACACGCCCTGCGGAAATCCGCACGCCTGGAATACCTGCTCGATAGCCAATGCGCACTGCGGCACATTGGAGGCGTGTTTCAGGACGCAGGTATTGCCCGCCACCAGCGCGGGGGCTGCAAAACGGAATACCTGCCAGAAAGGAAAATTCCATGGCATTACCGCAAGCACGGTGCCCAGCGGTTGGTAGGCGACATAGCTTTTAGCCGCGTCGGAGACGATAAGCTCATCCTCCAGGAATGCCGGACCGTGCTCCGCGTAGAAATCACATGCCGCAGCACATTTTTCCACCTCGGCGCGGGCCTCTTTGATCAGCTTGCCCATTTCGAGAGTGATGATGCGCGCCAAGCGGTCGCGGTGATCGCGCAGATAGTGCGCGGCCTTGCGCATCAAGCGGCAGCGTTCTCCCAGCGGCGTAGCAGCCCATACCGGCGTGGCATTGGCAACCTCATGCAGCGCGGCATCCAGTTGCACGTCATTCCACACTGCAAATTCCTGGAGTGTCATACCATTGGCCGGGTTGATGGATTTGAACGACATGATGTGGCCTCCTCTAATATACTATTGCGGTAGTATAGTCCGTTTGCCGGTGTTCTTGTGCGGCTGCAAAAGCGCTCAGTGCGCTACGATTATTAGCTTTTGATCCGAGTCCATAAATGAAAAAACGTATGATCTGTATCCTGGGCGGCAGCGGCTTTGTCGGCCGTCACCTGGTTAATCAACTGGCCAAGACGGGCCATCATGTGCGTTTGATTACGCGCCGCATTGAACGCCAGCGGGATCTTTTGATCTGGCCCACAGTCGACGTAGTGGAAGCCAACATTCACGACGCACAAGCACTGCACACACACTTTGTGGGCTGCGACACGGTCATTAATCTGGCCGCCATTCTCAATGAGAGCAAAAAAGCCACGTTTCAAGCCGTTCATGTCGATCTGTCGCGCAACGTGGTACAGGCCTGTCTTGCCCAAGGCGTCAAACGCCTGCTGCACATGAGCGCACTCAACGCCGACGCCAGGCAAGGCGCCAGCGCTTATCTGCGCAGCAAGGGTAAAGGTGAAGATATCGCGCACAGCGCGGCAGAACACGGCCTGCGCGTAACCAGCTTCCGGCCTTCGGTGATCTTCGGCCCCAATGATCACCTCTTCAACCGCTTAGCTGGCGTGCTCAGGTATGCACCCATCATCCCACTGGCCTGCCCCGGCGCACGCTTCGCGCCGGTGTATGTCGGCGATGTTGTGCATGCCTTCATGGTGGCGCTCGATGAGCGCGCCACCATCGGTCAGCGTTATGATCTGTGCGGCCCACGCACCTACACGCTGAAAGAGCTGATGGAATACGCCGCCTCCGTCATCGGCGTAAAGCGCCCGATCATCGGCCTGGGTGACACCCTGTCGCGCATCATGGCGGGGATTATGGAGCATGCGCCCGGCAAACCACTGACCCGCGACAATTATCTGTCGATGCAGGTAGACAGCGTGTGCCACGGCGAATTTCCTGCGGTGTTCGGCACACAGCAAACCAGCGTTGAGACTGCTGCGCCTTTATACTTGAACCGGCGTGACCAGCGTGCGCGCTATTACGATTTCCGGCGCGTCGCGGGGCGTGATTAACGTATGATCGACAATAATTCTGTAGGCCCGCGACAAGAAAAAAGGGAAGTAATGGTATACGTGAGGAGATTAACGGCAGAGTAGTGAGGCGAAAATCAGGGATCAGAGCCAGTCATCTCCGATCCCTGACAGGTAATACTTTTTTGCTTAGTGGCCAGCCGGGAAATGCGCCAGGCTCATGCCCAACACATACAGGAAGGTAACCATCCCGAACAAGTACGCCGGAATCAACATGTCGCCTTTAGTTGCACTCTTCATAAATAATCTCCTCTCTCAGGAATTTTTACACGTAAATGTCAGCACCAAAGTTAATTTCCATAGAACCTTGGTGGAAAAACCATATCAAAATAGTTGGGTATTATGCAATACCCCTTTAAAAATATTTTTTCCGCAAAATACCTTGTTTTTATTATGGTTTTTTAAGTGAATCCCACGTAAAAACCATGGTAATTTTCGGGCCTACTCACATCGAAACCATCATTTTCAGCAGAGTGATTGCCATAACGGGTGGGCTGATACAAAATCAATGCCTTATAAATCGCAGCTTGATCGTTCATTTTTGATGCCAACCCATACTATTCAAAAAAAATCCCTGGCCGGCGGGCACGATGAATCACAGTTCGTCGCCTGGTTCCGTGGCTCATCCCCCTACATCAACGCCTTCCGTGGCCGCACGTTTGTCATCATGTTCGGGGGCGAGGCGGTGGCGGATGAGCGCTTTGCCAACCTGATTCATGATGTCGCCCTGCTCAACAGCCTGGGGGTGCGGCTGGTGCTGGTACACGGCGCCCGTCCGCAAATCGAGCAGCGGCTGCGCGCCTCCGGCACCGCCATCGAGTATGCCGGCGGCCTGCGGGTTACCGGCGACGCAGCGCTGACCGGCGTCAAAGAAGCCGTCGGCATGTTGCGCGTGGAGATTGAAGCGCTGCTGTCGATGGGGCTGGCCAATTCGCCCATGGCGGGTGCGCGGATTCGTGCAGCATCGGGCAATTTCGTGGCCGCAAAACCACTGGGTGTTCGTGATGGGGTCGATTATTGCCATACTGGGGAGGTACGCCGCATCGACGCCGAGGCAATACGGCAGCGCCTGGACGATGGCGCCATTGTGTTGCTCTCGCCACTTGGCTATTCACCCACCGGGGAGGTGTTTAATCTCACCGCCATCGAAGTGGCCACAGCCACGGCGGCGGCACTCAACGCCGACAAGCTGTTGTGCCTGGTGGAAACAGGCGGCCTGATGGATGCGCACAAAGATCTGGTACGGCAACTAACACTGGCCGAGGCGGAAAAATGGCTATCGACACAGCCTGTTGACGAAGAATTGGCAGCTTATTTTAACGGCGCCTTGCAGGCATGCCGGCAAGGCGTACGCCGCGCTCATCTGGTCAACAGACATGTCGACGGCGCACTTCTGCTGGAACTGTTCACCCGCGACGGCATTGGCACGCTGATCACGGCGGATATCTACGAGGACACACGCAAGGCCACGATTGATGACGTGGGCGGCATTCTGGAGCTGATTGCCCCATTGGAGGCGGAAGGCGTGCTGGTGCGCCGCTCGCGCGAACGGCTTGAAACAGAAATCGAGCACTTCACGGTGGTGGAGCGCGACGGTATGATTATCGCCACTGCCGCGCTATACCCATTCGCGGCGCAAGGCATGGGCGAACTGGCCTGC
>JAGVME010000062.1 GCA_020053945.1 Gammaproteobacteria bacterium | reverse complement strand
TGCCACGTTGTGTGGACTCAGTCCACAGGCGATAACCATGGCCCGGTGATAGGCGTCCGGCGCGTCCGGCACGTTGTTCCGCTGAAGCGCGCGAGATGCGCACGGTGTCAAGCCTTGTCAGGCCGCTGTTCGGATCAAAGCGCGGCACACGCGCCCAGCCACTGTCCACCACGGTGGTGATGCCTTCGATAGTGAGGCTAGTTTCGGCAATCGGTGTCGCCAGCACGATTTTGCGTCGCCCTGAAGCATCAGGCTGTATGGCTTTATCTTGCGCTTCACGCGGCAGGTCGCCATAGAGAGGATAAATGTTGATGTCTGCGCACACCGCGTCAGTTTTTAGAAGCTGCTGTACGCGGCGGATTTCGCCGCCGCCGGGCAGAAAGGCCAGGATGTCGCCTTCACGTTCCGCGGCTGCACGACGCAGGGCGGTAGCCATGATGTCTGCGAGGCGGCCAACAGGTTCGCGCGGCAGATAGCTTACCGTCACCGGAAAGCTGCGTCCCATGCTCGTAATAACGGGCGACCGAAAAACTGCTCCTGCGTTTTCGGCACTTCCGCCATCCATGGCGGTCGCATTGCCGAGTAATTTTGCGACACCTTCCGCATCCAGCGTGGCGGACATCACCAGCACTTTGAGATCTTCACGCAGGGTGCGCAGGCTGTCGATGCACAGCGCCAGCGCCAGATCAGTGTTGAGATTACGTTCGTGAAACTCATCGAAAATCACTAGCCCCACACCTTCCAGCGCCTGGTCGCTTTGCAAGCGGCGTGTGAGGATTCCTTCAGTCACCACCTCAATGCGCGTATAGCGCGACACTTGGTTATCAAAGCGCACGCGGTAGCCCACGGTGTGCCCGACTTTTTCGCCGCGCAACTCCGCCATGCGCATCGCTGCTGCACGCGTCGCCAGGCGGCGGGGTTCCAGCATCACAATAGACTGGTCTTGCAGCCAGGGCTCATCCAATAAGGCCAAGGGCACAAGCGTAGTCTTACCGGCGCCGGGTGGCGCCTGCAATACTACGGCTGAATGTGACGCAAGGGCTGCACGCAGTTGCGGCAAAATTTCTTCGACGGGGAGCGCGCAGCGGGGGGTAGTGGGCATATTAAGGAAGCGCTGATAAGGTATGGCGCAAGTATACGCTTACCACTTCACCACATGCACATTCGGCAAGGCCCGACCCATGAACCGTTCACCGATAGCCTGAAAACGCAACGGTACATCAGTGACATAAAAGTGATATTCAGGCACCAGGCGTTGCGGGTTTGCCAGGCCCATTTGTTCCAGCAATGCCGCCGTCTGTTGCGCCATGGTTTCGGCGGAATCGACGAGACGTACATCGGGACCGACGGTGTCTTGCAGTAAGGGAATCAACAGCGGGTAATGGGTGCAGCCCAGCACTAACGTATCAATGTGTTGCGCCAGCAGCGGCCGCAGATATTCCTGCGCAGTCAAGCGCGTCACTTCATGGTCGAGCCAGCCTTCCTCCACCAACGGCACGAACAACGCGCAGGCCTGTGAATAAACCCGGATATTCGTCGCATGCTGGTGTATGGCGCGTGCATAGGCGTTACTGTTGATTGTGGTGGGTGTGCCGATCACGCCCACCTGTTTGCGCCGGGTAACATCAATGGCTCCCAAGGCGCCTGCCTCAATGACATCCAGCACCGGTACGGACGATAAATCGCGCACCACCTGTGCCGCCACGGCAGCCATGGTGTTGCAGGCAATAATCAGTAATTTAACTTCTTTTTGCAGCAGGAACTGCGTAATTTGCGCGGTGAAATGACGGATGGTTTCGACCGATTTTACGCCATACGGCACCCGCGCCGTATCACCAAAATAGATGATATTTTCAAACGGCAAGCGCTCCATGAGGGCGCGCACCACTGTCAGGCCACCAACGCCGGAGTCAAACACGCCAATGGCGTTATTGGGGCTGGAGTGCATTGAGTGATTAAACCTAAAGGATAAGAGCCCACTATTACAAGGTATTGTACGCGAGTCTTTATCCTGGATTTACATTTTTTGGTGGGGGGCAGCGTAGCCGGTTTCTGTTTGGATTATATTGGGCATCCACCATAACTACGATGGCTCGATATGATCTCCAACCATGGTTAGGAAGATTTCGCAGAAAAATGAATGGAGCCAAGGGAACAAAACACCCTTTCAGCGATTGTGGGACAGGGTACAGCGAGAATCCCTTCCCATGCCCGTGTAGGCTTAGGCCGCCCCTGTTATGTGTAAATTATTGTTTTATAAATAGTAGTTATAACTATTCCACTCTTTTGGTTGAAAAGGTGCCCTGGAAAGCCCAATCAAGTAGGGAGTGGCACTATAATTAAAGCAGGCGATTGGTTGGGAATTTTGCTCCCACGTCTTCAGCATGTTATGTCATCGCGGTGGCAGGGCACAAAGCCTTTGCCAGCTGCGGCTTGGGCCGGGGCTTTGCCAGAGTATGCGAAACGCCGCATACTAGTGAATCCACATCATTAATATGTGGAACTGTTGGGAAAGTAGGGGGTGCGGGGATGCGGCCGAATTCAAAAAGCCTGTTTGGCGCCATCTTGGTATTTATCCTGCTTGATCTTTCAGTGCTGGCGATCAACTATTGGATCACCTATCAATTATCCAAGGATGCGGTTGCCATTAACCTATCTGGCCGTCAGCGTATGCTCTCGCAACGTATTACCAAATCACTATTGCTCCTCCAGTCTCCACACCCCATTGAGATTGCCCACGCGACAAAAGAAGAGTTCCGGTATTCAGTGCGGGTATTTGACCAAACCTTGTTCGCCTTTGAGCGTGGCGGCCTGGCAGTGAGCGGTGATGGGGGGGTTGTCACTTTGGATCCGGTTGATTCTGTCCAATCACGCCAACCGATCGAGCAGGCCTTGCAAATCTGGAGTCCCATGCATGAACGGATGTTGCCGTATATGGCCACGCAAACAGATATTCCTGACGCGGTCATTATGCAGGCACGCCACCACATGATCCGCGATAACCTCCAGGTGCTCGATTTGATGAATCGCCTTACCTCAAGCCTCGAGCAGGAGTCATTAAAACGCGCTAATGCCTTGCGCATCGCGCAAACAGGGGTTTTTCTGCTTGCCCTGATTAATTTTTTTGTGATCTTCCGGAAATTCCATGTGCTGGCGCGACAATCCGCCCAAGCTTCGCAACATTATAACGAGTTGGCAATGCATGACCCATTGACGGGCCTGTTTAACCGCCGTCAATTTACCCACAATCTTGAAAAAGAAATAGCTGCAGTTGACCGGCGCCAGGGCAGTAATGTGGCTTTGGTGATGATAGATCTCGATGAATTCAAGGCGATCAACGATAAGCATGGGCATGAAGTCGGTGACAAAGTGCTGAGTGCCGTCGCTGCGCGCCTCACTGAAAGCGCGCGTATGAATGATACCGTGGCGCGTGTCGGGGGCGATGAGTTTATGCTGATTTGCCCCGACCTTCATAATAAGGAAAATGCCGAGGGATTTTGCCAACGCTTGCTTGGCTCCTTAAAGCGCCCGGTGCCCACTGAGGCGGGCCCGGTGTATGTTGGTGCCAGCATTGGCGTTGCATTTTATCCCGATCCCGCTGACAGTGTTGATGATCTCATCCGCATGGCGGACAAAGCCATGTACGCCGCAAAAAATACGGGACGGAACCGTTATGTCTTTTTTGCCCCTGCCTCCATGGGCTCCATAACCTGAATTATTGCGGATGCGCCATTAGGTTTTTAGGGGCAGTGACGCGTCCGCATCCCAATCCGGAAAAAAACACTTGGATCCCACCGGCCTTAATGCCCCGATTGAGATTGCTTCTCCCAGTATTTGGCCCTTTCCATATCGCGCGGCAAGCCAAACCAGCCTTCCGCATAACCCGCCGCTAAAAATTGCTGGGCTTCTAGAGAGCCGTTTTCGGCGGCTTTGTGATACCACACCACAGCCGCGACTTCATCTTGGTTGACGCCTGCGCCACTGTGGTACAACAGGGCAAGATTGAACTGTGCCTGTGGATTGCCGCCAATCGCCAAAGGTTGAATGGCGGCGGCGGCCTGGGTGTAATCACCCGCGCGGGCGCTATCCAATGCGTCACGGGCTTCATCAGCTATCACGGGAGAGGCCATGCTGAGTGCGAGAATCCAGAGGTAAAGTGAGCTTGGGATGGTTTTGTTCATGGCGGCCGCTCCTGATGAAATTATGGGGTATAGCCAGTGTAAAATGGTCTTGCAAGAATTACTGTTAACTGCATCACAGTTTGTGTGAATTATTGTTTTTGATTTATATATAGGACTTACGCAAGGCGCATTTTTATAGATGGATTTTTCAATTGTTGACACAGGAAATCATCAAGTAATCCATGTTTAACTTGATACAACGTTCGCT